>NZ_JBXAOE010000025.1:0-121443 GCF_058802485.1 Cupriavidus sp. GW822-FHT02D05
AAAGACCGAAGTCTTCCGCATCCGCTATCAAGCGCCCACACTTATCGGTTGTTTGTTTGTTAAAGAACTGGCCGCGGCTCGCTTTGCTTACCGCGTCGCTGCGTTTGCTGCAGCGAAGGAACGAGACTATAAAGAATTATCTGCGTTTCATCAATACTTTTTTAATCTTTTCTTGCTCGGGCAAGTTTCGCTCTGCCTATTACTCACCTTCCCCACTAGCAGCCCCGCGAACTCTACCGCCCTGCCCTGAAGCTGAGCCTCCTGCCGCGAAGGGAGCGAATACTAGGTCGTTCGCGCAACGCTGGCAAGTTTTTTCCAAGATTTTTTGCCCCAAGCTTTGTCGCCGCGGGATGAAGGTCACCGCACAGCACTTGTGCAATGACGATGGGGGCACCGACCGCCTGCGCGACGGGCTCCGGCCAGAGCCGAACGGCGCGGATCCCCGAGCCGAACATATTGTATGCAATAATAGAATGCAATTGCATGGTTTGACGCCCGCCATTCAGGCCACCGCCAGGCGGATTCATAGATCTGGAGACAACATGACATTCAGCACCCCCGGCATGACATCACAACACGTAGCCGCTCTTGAGCCGATCGAGAACTACCTGCAAGCCCACATCACCGGCAATGCGGAATACATGCGCAAGGCGTTCCACCCGGATGCCAGGATCATCTCGTTTCGCGAGGGAAAGTTGCACGCCTTGACCCTCGATGAGTTTTCCGCGCGCTTCCAGGGCCAGCCCGCGGCAGATGAAGCACAACGCAAGCGCTACATCACGCATTTCGACGTCACCGGCAACGCCGGCACTGCCAAGGTCGTGCTGGAGTATCCGGAAGTGACCTTCACGGACTACATGACGCTCCTGGAAATCGACGGCGTCTGGAAGATCGCCAACAAGACGTTCAGCGCAGCGCCGCCGAAAAAATAATCCGCCATCCGCCTTCACGCGGCGCTCCGCAGGCTTTACCCGCCGGCAACTCGCGCTAGCTGGCCAAGTAGCTCGAAACCAAACGCGTCGATCGCAGCGGGCTCTCAAGCCGGCCCGGGCTTGAACTTGGTGCGCGTCACCGGCGCCAGGCGCCTGGCCGTCATCAGGCGGCGCGTCGCGGTGGCCTCGGCTTGCGCACGCTCGGCCCGCCGCAGCGCCACCTCGATTTCGGCCCGTAAGCGCTCCCGCGCCACTTCCCCCTCCGCTAGCGCCTGCTGCGCCTCCACCCACCGCCGGCTGAGCGTGTCGCGCTCGGCCTGCAAGCGCACCCGCTCCTCCGCGCCCGCGACGGCCGCGTCTTGCGCCCTCACCTGCGCCGCGGCCATCCCGGAGCGCAACTCCCCCACCACCTGCTCTGCCTTCTGCCGCAGCGTGCGCTCCTGATCAATCTCGCGCAGCGCGCGGCGCTCGGTGGCGCTGGCCCGTTCCTGCGCCACCGCGACCTGCTCGTGGGTGCGCTCCAGGTCCGTCGAGAACTGTGCATGCATTTCGCCCAAGTGGCGCTCGAGCGCCTCGATCTGGCGCTTGCCCTCCTCTTGGCGCGCCCGCGCGGCTGCGTGGGCCTGGCGCTCGGCTTCCAGTTCCCCTTGTAGCGCCACACGCGCTTGCCGGGCGGCGCCGAGTTCAGCTTGCACGACGGCTTTCTCCTGCTCGGCCACCACCAGAGCGGCCCGCGCCTGGTCGCGTTGCGCTTCGGCCTCGCTCGCCTGGTGTCGGGCCTCCACGCGCAGCGATGCCAGTTCGCCGGCGGCAGCCTCGTTGGCGGCTTGCCAGATCGACTGCACGGCATCGGCGGCGATCTGCTTGAGTGCGTCCGGCAACTCGGGGTGGGCGATGGTCACGCGCATCTTGTCGCGCATGTCTTGCCAGAACTGCGCCAGCACCTCGGTCGGTGTGCCCATGCTGCCCTTGCGCACCAGCCCGTAGAGCTTGTTGGCGGTGGGCGTGATGCCGTAGCGGAAGAACAGCAATCCACACACCTCTCGATAGAGAGCACGTGTTTCCGGGAAGCGTTCGCGCAGTTTGACGATGTCAGCCTGCAGGATTTGCTCGTTTGCCGTGGTTTCTGGGCTAGTGGTCATGAGTTTTGGAGAGGTTCCGGCAATTTATAAATATTACTACGTAATACGTAATATTTCATGAATAAACAGGCAATCCTTAGACATAACTGTTGTTCTGTCTATAATTACGCCTAATTTGAGAACGAGACTCACGCCTCACCCATGGAATCCAGCCAACTGCCCCTCGCCACCCTGCCGGCCACCCCGATCGAGCGCTTGCGCGTGCCCGCCGAGCTATCCGGCGCCGCCGGCACCAACAGGGCGCGCGGCGGCACCCCGCAGATCTCGGCCGCGGAGGATTTGGCCGCGGTGACTGCCTGGCTGGCGCGCTATGCCGACACGCCCACTACCCTGCAAACCTATCGGCGCGAGGTAGAGCGGCTACTGCTATGGGCCGTGATGCAGCATGGCAAGCCGCTGTCGTCGCTGACCCATGAGGATTTACTGGTGTACGAACGCTTCCTGGCCGACCCGCAGCCAGCCTGGCGCTGGGTGATGGCGTCGCGCAAGAAACTAGCGCGTGGTGCGCCCGAGTGGCGGCCGTTTGCCGGGCCGCTCTCCCCAGTCAGTGCGCGGCACACCATGGTGATCCTCAATGGCTTGTTCGCCTGGCTGGTCGACGCGGGCTACCTGGCCGGCAACCCACTGTCGCTGGCGCGCAGCCGGCGCAGCCTGCCCAAGCCGCGTATTACCCGCTACCTGAGCCACGACATGTGGCAAGCGGTCAAGGACGCCACCGCTGCCATGCCGGTCGAGACCGAGCGCGACCGCCTGCACGCGGCGCGTTGCCGTTGGCTGCTGACCGTGCTGTATCTCGGTGGCTTGCGTGCAGCGGAAGTGGCCAGCACGCGCATGGGGGCTTTTTTCTGTCGGCGCGACAGCCAGGGCCTGGAGCGGTGGTGGATAGAGGTGACAGGCAAGGGCAACAAGACGCGGCTAGTGCCGGCCACCGATGAGCTAATGGCGGAGCTGGCGCGTTACCGCAACGCCCACGGTCTGCCGTCTGCGCCAAGCCCCGGCGAGGATCGCCCCATTGTGCTGCCCGTGATCGGGCGCGAGCGCGCCCTGTCGCGTGGCGCGCTGCATTTGGTGCTCAAGGAGATCTTCGGGCTGGCGGCAGAGCAGTTGCGCGCGCGCGGCCCCGAATGGGCAAGCCGTGCCGAGGTGCTGGCCGGCGCCTCGGCACACTGGCTGCGCCACACGGCCGGGTCGCATATGACGGATCGGCAGGTCGACCTGCGCTTCGTGCGGGACAATTTCGGGCACGCGTCCATCGCCACAACCAGCGCATACCTGCATGCGGAAGACGATGCGCGGCACCAGGCCACGCAGGAGCGCCACCGGCTGGGCTGGGGCACAAAGCAGGATCAATGACCATGCACATCAAGGGGTAGCTAGAATGCGCATCGCCGATGGACAAGCAAAAATGAAAAAAGCGGGCCG
Source organism: Cupriavidus sp. GW822-FHT02D05 (assembly GCF_058802485.1). Classification (NCBI taxonomy): domain Bacteria; kingdom Pseudomonadati; phylum Pseudomonadota; class Betaproteobacteria; order Burkholderiales; family Burkholderiaceae; genus Cupriavidus; species Cupriavidus sp. GW822-FHT02D05. The sequence goes on from NZ_JBXAOE010000025.1 coordinate 3,497, forward strand.
CGTCAAATCCTGGCATGCCGACAAGGGCTACGGCTTCATCGATATCCATGCGGACTTGAAAGACATCTTCTTTCACATCACCGCGTTGCAGCACCGTGCCGTCCAGCCCAAGGCTGGCGACCGCGTGACGTTTGAACTAGGCAAGGACAAGGACGGCCGCATGCGAGCCACTAGCGTCTCGATACTGGGCGCGCCGAAGGGGCGAAGCCAGGTGAGCCGGCCAAACCTGTTGCCTGCCTTCCTGGCGGCAGCGGCGCTGATGGCCATTGCGGGCGGCGCCCTTAGCGGATACCTGCCACGATATGCAGGCCTCGTCAGCCTTGTGATGAGTGCCGTTGCGTTCCTTGCCTACGTGCTCGACAAGAACAGCGCCAAACACGATGCTTGGCGCACGCCCGAGGCCAGGCTGCACTTCCTGGCGCTGTGCGGAGGCTGGCCGGGCGCGCTTGCCGCGCAGCACCTGCTGCGCCACAAGAATCGGAAGCAAGAGTTCCAGCTGGTTTTCTGGGGCACCGTTGCCTTGAACCTTGGCGCCCTCGTCATGTGGAAGACGTACTTGCCTGGCTGAAATAGCAAAGGGGGCTACGGCTTTTAACTTTGCCGTAACCCCCTTCGACCAGCCTTCGCCCGGCACGCGCCGGGGCAGAACCCTGATTAGCCTTCCTTCAGGAACGCCTTCAGATGGTCCGCGCGGCTGGGATGGCGCATCTTCTTCATCGCCTTGCTTTCGATCTGGCGAATCCGTTCGCGCGTCACATCGAACTGCTTGCCGACTTCTTCCAGCGTGTAGTCGGTCGACATGTCGATGCCAAAACGCATGCGCAGCACCTTGGCCTCGCGCGGCGTCAGGTCGTCGAGCATCTCGCGCACAGTGGCGCGCAGGCTAGCGTGCAACGCGGCTTCGGCGGGGGACGCGGTGTCGGAGTCGGCAATCATGTCGCCCAGGCTCGTGTCACCGTCTTCGCCAACCGGCGTTTCCATCGAAACCGGTTCCTTCGCGATCTTCATGATCGAGCGGACCTTCTCTTCGGGCATCTCCATGCGCTCGGCCAGAGCAGCGGGATCCGCAGCCTTGCCGGTGCGCTGCATGATTTCGCGCGAGATCCGGTTGAGCTTGTTGATCGTCTCGATCATGTGCACCGGCACCCGGATGGTCCGGGCCTGGTCGGCGATCGCGCGCGTCACGGCCTGGCGAACCCACCAGGTTGCATAGGTGGAGAATTTCCAGCCGCGGCGGTACTCGAACTTGTCGACCGCCTTCATCAAGCCAATGTTGCCTTCCTGGATCAGGTCCAGGAACTGCATGCCGCGGTTCACGTACTTCTTGGCGATCGAGATGACCAGGCGCAGGTTGGCCTGCGTCATCTCGTGCTTGGCCTGGCGCATCTGCCGCTCGGCTGCCAGCATCTGGCGATTCACCAGCTTCAGTTCCGACAGCGGCAGCACCACGCGGGCGTGGATGTCGATCAGCTTTTGCTGATGCGCTTCGAGGTCCGGCAAGCTGCGGGAAACGGAGTCACTGTACGAACGCGACTCGCCGGCGATCGCACGGCCCCAGGCGAGATTGGTCTCGTTGCCCGGAAAGCGTTCGATGAACTCCTCACGGGGCATGCCGCAACGCTCGACCATCAGTTGCAGGATCTGGCGCTCGACCACGCGTACTTCTTCCACCACCGTCTGCACATCGGCGCACAGGCGCTCGATGGTCTTTGCGGTAAAGCGGATCGACTTGAGCTCCTCCCGAACCGCGAGCTGTGCCACGAGGAAGCCTTCGGACTCCACGCCGTGGGCGGTGTAGGCCTTGCGCATGGCTTCGAAATGATTGGCCACGCGAGCGAAGCGGGTCAGGCAATCGTCACGCAGCTTGGCCAGGCTGGCGGTTTCGTTGGCTTGCGCGGCCGCACCTTCGTCGACGGGCTCGTCCGAGGCGCTCTCATCCTCGGCGACGACTTCGTCGCGGCTGGTGTCTTCCTCGGCTTCGGCGACTTCGCCTTCCCCTTCGATCAGGCCGTCGACGAGCTCATCGATACGCGTTTCGTCGCGGGCGACCCGCTCCGACAGCTCAAGAATCGTCGCAATGGTGGACGGGCAGGCAGCGATGGCATGCACCATGCGGTTCAGGCCGTCCTCGATGCGCTTGGCGATCTCGACTTCCTGCTTGCGGGTCAGCAGCGTTGCCGAGCTCATTTCCCGCATGTACATCCGCACCGGATCGGTGGTGCGGCCAAATTCCGAGTCAACCGTCGAGAGCGCAACTTCCGCCTCTTCATCGGCCTGGTCGTCAGATGCGGCGACCGCGCTGTCGCGCAGCAGCAGCGCTTCAGCGTCCGGCGTCTGCTCATAGATCGTCACGCCCATTTCGGCGAACGTGCTGACGATGCTCTCCATCGCCGCGGTGTCCGTGAAATTGCCCTGCAAATGGTCGCTGATGTCCGCGTGCGTCAGGTAGCCTCGCTCCCTGCCCAACTGGATCAGCGCGCGCAGCTGCTGGCTGCGTTCCGTTGCTTCGGTTGCGGGATCAGCTTGAGTCGTGGACGCCGCACCCCTGCCGACAGGCTTTTTGCCGGTCAATGCTGTCTTTGTTTCTGCCACCGTCCGTTGTGCGCCACTCGCCATTAACTGCTGCTCCCTTGCTGAATTACTTCTTAACTGTTGCTGTTGCCCGTACGAGGGTACACCCAACGCACCTCTGGCTGTCAAAGCCGTCACAGGATGGGTACCTGTCGAGAGATGCATGGCTGACGCCACCACTACCGGGTTCTTCCAGTATGGTGGTCCGCGCTCGTTTAGGCCAAAGGGCGATATTCTACATTCGTTGGTGCGACGCAGCACGTGCTAAAAGTTTTTTACCGCATCGCCGAGGCCCTTCAACCCCTCTTAAATTTGCGTTGCCATGTCACTCCATGCTAGGCAATAGCCCTATTTTCACGCACAAACCGGGAGAATTACCCGCAATATGTGACGCAAAGATTCCATATGACCTCATCGGGCCTTGTGACCGAAAGCACCGTCAGGATTTACATACAGATTTGTTTTTTTCTTGCCAGCCAGGCTACCGGGCCCGGAAAGGCCGGCTTCTTCCCTTAATGGGGCGGGTGCCGATTTCCCCGGCCGTGCATCCGGCTTGATGTCCTCCAGCCCTTGCGCCCATGCCGCCAGCATCCGCTTGGCGATTTCCCGGAACTCCGGGTACCGGCCAGCGCACTCAGCTACCATCGGCAGCACTTTTCGAACCGCCTCGGTCACCTGCGCCGCGCACGCCGCCATGTCGGTCCGGGACAGCGACAACCGGGCACCCCCGTATTGGGTCAACCACTGCCCGGATGCCCAGGTCCGCTTGCCGGCCAACGGCAGCCCCGGAATATCTGCCTGGTACTCGGGGTAGGCCGTCACCGTGACAACGTCGTAAACCGGCGCCAGCCGCACGTCCTCTACGGAGGTATAGACCACTGCGAAGTTTTTCAAGTGCGCGTCTGCATTGCGCAGCGCATAGTTCACGAGCAGCAGCGTAAACAGCCGCCTCGCGCTGTCCTTGCGATGCGGGGCACTGATGTAAATCGACGACAGTTTGGCCAGGTCCTCAAGGCTGCCTTTGTACTTATTGACGGGATCCAGCCCCTTGAGTGCGCAGAAATCCTCGACCGCCAGGCGGCCCCCGTTGGCCAGCCGGTCGAAACGCCGGATGGCCAGCACCTCCCCGTCCTCCGAGAGTTGTGTCTCGGGGACCTCCAGGCCCGCATGCCGCGCGACCTCCAGGCACAGGAATTCATTGACAGACAGGCCGGGCAAGTCGGCCGGACCGGTTTTCAGGATGAACTCATCGGTCCAGGCCGTGGCTTTGTCCTCTGGCCTGGCAAGCAGCTTCGGCATGACGCCAGAGACACCATCGGTAATACCGGCTTCCAGCTGCCGCAACAGGTTGTCCCGTGAGCCTGTTGCGGCAAGCAGGCTCGCCATGTCCAGGTTGGAGGCGGGGGCGTCCACCGATACGCCACGGGGCACCACCCTGACCCTGCCGATTCCGTTCGCGCCGGTCAGTGCCAACAGGCCCTGGTCGCTCACGTCGGCATGGGCGCCAAGTTTTCGGCGCACCAGGTCTTTTTTGTACCCTTCAGGCAGGTTCATCTGAAAAAAAGGCAGCAATCCGGCAGCCCATTTATATGACTCTGCCCGCGCTGGGAGCAGGAGTGAGACGAGGTTGTGCGCCTGTACGTCTGGCAGGTAGGTGAAAACGCTCGCGCGCGCCTCTTCGACCAGCGTGCCCACTGGCGTTGCATTCACGTAGACGTCCAGTACCTTAGCGCTCATCCGCCCTCCCCGTGGCTGCCTGGGGCTTGCTATGGGCATGCCTGACCCGCCGGCGGAGGTCTCCCGCAGCGGCATTGCCTGTTTCGGACTCTGCCAGCACGTCGTCAAGGGTCCTTCGGTGGCCGGCGGGCCGTGCGAGCAGCTCAAGCCCGACGGCTTCAAACAGGCTCAGCAGCTTCACGGCGCCCAGCTCCGGCAAGCCGCCGGTCTCGAACCGGCTGATCCGCGCACGCGGCACCCCGCTGGCGTCCGCGACTTCCTGTTGGGTTTTGTTGGCAAGAAGCCTGGCGTGCTTAAAGGCCTCCCCCAGTTCGGCGAGATTCATATGCCACCTATAAAACATTAAGCCTTGAAATACATCTAATGTACTGTATACGAAACAGAAGAATGGATCAAGATAATGTTCTGCATATAGAACAATAACTGCTATTTCCCTATTAATGTTCTATATATGGAACATTAATAGGGCTGCATAGGCACGGTATTTAAGCGGTTAGACTGCATACCTGTCGAACCACCAGCCACCCCATCCCTTAGCCAGAGACATGCACCTGATCGACATTGGCGTGAACTTTCACTCGTCTCAGATTGCCCCGCACACCGCCGTGATCCTGGAGCGCGCTACAGCAGCGGGCGTGGTCGGCATCCTTGCCACCGGCACCTCGCTGGAATCAAGCCGAAAGGCACGCGACCTGGCCAGCCGGCATCCCCATTTCCTCTTTGCCACGGCCGGCATCCACCCGCACACCGCCAAGGACTGGTCGCCAGCGGTCCTGCAGTCCCTCCAGGCGCTTTGGGAGAGCCCTGATGTGGTGGCAATCGGGGAATGCGGGCTGGACTACAACCGCAACTTCTCTACGCCAGCCGACCAGCGCCACGCCTTCGAGGCACAACTCGAAGCGGCGGTGCGCTGGAAGAAGCCGCTGTTCCTTCATTGCCGGGACGCCTTCGACGATTTCTACGCCATGGTCGCACCCGCCGTGCGCGCGGGCGCCCACGGCGTGGTGCACTGCTTCACCGGCGCAACCGATGAGGCAGCCGCTTTCGTAGCGCTAGGCCTGGACATCGGCATCACCGGCTGGGTCACGGATATCAAGCGCGGCCAGGCGCTGCGGGAGGCCGTGCAAGCCATCCCGCTCGAGCACCTGCACCTGGAGACGGACGCGCCCTATCTCGGCCCGAAAAACCACAAGAACCGGCGGCCTTACAACGAGCCCGCCAATCTTCCCTGGATCGCGCAAGCGGTCGCCGAGCTGAAGGGGCTGAGCATGCGCGAAGTGGCGGATCAGTGCACCCGCAACAGCCGCCGCTTGTTTGGCATTCCGGCCTGATGCGCTCCGCCCCACACCAGTCACTTCAAGCTTTGCGCCTGAACGTGCCCGCATTACACTGGAACCCGCCCATAGCCGGGCGAGTCCAAAAGACCTTCGCCCGGCCAGTCTTGTGTCTCCAACCGATCCATGATGGCTTGGGCCGACCCATCAATCGAAGAACAATCAAGAAAGGCCCACCGATGGTGACCGAAACCGGCCAGAACCTGCTCCTGCGCCCGCTGGAGCGCAGCCATCTGCATTTCGTCCACAGCCTCAACAACGACGCCAAGATCATGCGTTACTGGTTCGAGGAGCCGTACGAGACCTTCACCGAGCTGTCGCAGCTATATGACCGCCACGTGCACGACCAGCGCGAGCGCCGCTTTATCTGCGAGAACCTGGAAGGCGAGGCCGTCGGCCTGGTCGAGCTGATGGAGTTGAACCATATCCACCGGCGCGGCGAGTTCCAGATCATCGTGGCACCCGCCAGCCAGGGCCGCGGCTATGCCAGCACGGCCACGCGGCTTGCCATGGACTACGCCTTCATGGTGCTGAACCTCCACAAGCTGTTCCTGATCGTGGACGTGCAGAACGAAAAGGCGATCCACATCTACGAGAAATGCGGCTTCCAGCGTGAGGGCGAGCTGCGGGAAGAATTCTTCAGCTATGGCGCGTATCACAACGCACTGCGCATGTGCGCCTTCCAGCGCGACTACCTCGCGTCGCGACCACGGCAGCGCTGAACAACCGCTGCCGCCTCCACATCAGCCAGCCAACTCGCCCACCGCCCTCCACGCCTGATCAATGGCGGACGTCAACGACGGGCTGCCCGCGCTATCGCTATTGGCGATCACCACATTGCCAGCGCGGGCGCGCGAGCGATCCAGCACGGCCTGCGCCGCCGCTTCTTCCTCGAACAAGCTGTTGGGCATATAGCTGTAACCGTGTGCCCAACGGTTGACGGTGATGCCCCGGATGACGTCCTTGCCGGCAAAGCCGCCTGGCGCCAGCATGCGATCGAGCTGGCTGCGCACGCCCTTCTCCAGTTCGCTGAACGGCGTACCCAGCAAGAAGGCGCGCCCCGCGCGAAAGCGCTCGCGCGCCTGCATGCCGCTGTCCGGCACGGTGGGCACATAGAGCATATGCAGCACCACCGGATCTGCCGGACGCGCGCCGGCTGGCTTCTCCAGCCACAGGTCGGTGTAGGCCATGGCCGGCGCGTGGATGCGGCTGGTCTTGAGCGCCTCGAAGGCACGCCAGTTGTCCAGCGCCACCTTGGTGTAGACCACGGGCGCCTTCACGTCGGCGCGCAAAGCTTGCTTTTGCGCGTCCGGCAGGCCGGGCATGATGAACGGGATCATCATGTTGTAGCCTGCCAGCACTACATGCGCGGCTTCGACCCGGTGCAGGTTCCCATTCCAGCCGTAGGTCACGCGCGTGATGCGCTGGTCGGGCTCGATGGCGATGGCTGTGCTGTTCAGCCGCACCCTCACCCTTGCATCTTCGGCATCGAGCCGGCTGTAGTCGAAGCTGGCCGCGCCGATGGCATCGGGGCTGGCGATGCTTGCCACGCCCGGGATCAGGTTCTGCACCAGCAGCCGCGCCAGCGTGGCGTTGCCGTCGGCAAACCAGAGCTTTGACGCGGGCGACTTGCCAAGGCGCGGATTCAGGCTGGGCGGTGGCATGTTCTTGCCCGCCGGCAGGCCAATGGCCAGCGCGTCGAACACGGATACGCCGTCGGCGTCGAGCGCATAGGCATCGTTGCTGCGGCTGCGGAAAAAGCGCTGTCCATCCAGCCCCAGGCCGGCCTTCTCGCGCAGGAACGCCGCGTAGCTGGTGCGCTTCAGGTAGGCCAGCCGCTCGCTTTCGCTCATGCCGGCCAGGTAATCCGTGCCGCCGTCGGCCAGCCGCGCCAGCGCAGCGCGGTCTTGCTGGGGCAACGGCGCCTTGTCGAGGAAGGCTTTGAAGGCGGCGGCATCCACAGGCTGCGTGCCTATCCCCTGTGCGGCTATCCCCTGCGCAGCTATCCCATTACGGCCATCGATCAGCCCCGCAAACGGATCGCCGGCAAGCAACTGGTCCCGGCCGAAATGCTCCTGGTCGAAGAACACCGAGCGGCCCATGCCCAGCTCGCGGTATGGGTCGCGTTCGGCGGCTTGATGGCGCTTTGCGTCTACACCGAGGCCGGCCAGCAGCGTGGCCACCGCGCGGCTGTCCAGCGCGGTCGATGGCATCTCGGCGCTGCCGCCGTACGTCACCAGTTTCTGCCCGCGCACGGTGAACTCGTTGCGCTTGGCGTGCCCGCCGAAATCGTCGTGGTTGTCCAGGATCAGGATGCGCTTGCCGGCGCCAAAGCGGCGCTGGTAGAACCACGCTGCTGCCAGCCCGCTGAGTCCGCCACCCACCACCACCAGGTCGTAGACTTCGCGCGCCATGACGGCGGGATACTTGGCGCCCTCACGCGCCAGGCTGTGCGCGAGCGTATAGGTGCCCGCATGGTTGCCGCGCAGCCCGGTCAGCGCGGGCGGGTAGCCGGCACCGCGTTCGGCGGCCTGCAAAAGCTGGGACGGCGCCAGCCCCGCGGCAATGGTGAGCGCGGCGCCGTTAAGGAAATCTCTGCGCGTGATGGTCATGGCAATAGGATTCGCTTGAAGTAGGTGGCGCGCGGGCTCAACGGGATTCGGCGGTGTCGCGCTGGCGCCCGAGCGCGGCGCGGCGGGCGGCGACAGTCGCTTCCTTGACCGGGCTGGCCTGGTTGCCCCAGCCTGTGCGGATAAAGGTCAGCACATTCGCCAGTTCCTGGTTGTCCAGCGTCCAGCCATAGCCGGGCATGTGGTAATCGGTGGCCGCGGTGCCCACGTGCGCTGTCACGGCGCCATCGAGCAGCAGGTTGGCCAGCGAGGACGGATCGGGATCCACCACGGTGGGATTGCCCGCCAGCGGTGGGAAAACGCGGGCAAAGCCCTTGCCGTTGGCACCGTGGCAAGGCATGCAGAACTCGGCGTACTGGCGCGCGCCGGTAGCATCGAAACGGCCCTGCGCAAGCGTGTCGGCGGTATTGGCGTCATAGGCATACGGCGTTTCATCGCTGCGCGCGCCGGGCACGGACTTGAGGTACACCGCAACGGCGTCCAGGTCCGGGCGCGTCATGAACTGCGTGGACGACGCAATCACCTCGGACATCGGCCCGAAGGAAGTCGCATGCGCATTGCGGCCGGTATGCAGGTATTCGGCAATGTCCTCGCGCGACCAGCTGCCCAGCCCGGTGCGCGGATCGCCGCGCAGGTTGGTGGAGGCCCAGCCTTCCACACTGGCGCCGGCCAGGAAGTGCCGGCTGCGCTCGTCCAGTCCCTTCTCGGCCATCAGCATGCCGCGCGGCGTGTGGCATGCGCCGCAGTGGGCCACCGCCTGGACCAGATAAGCCCCGCGATTCCACGCGACGCTCTGACCCGCATTGGCAGGAACCGGGCCAGACTCCAGGAACAGCCAGTTCCAGACGCGCAGCAGCCAGCGCATGCCAAACGGCCAGCGCATCTCGGGCTCGGCGGTTTGTTGCCGCACGGCTTTCACTTCGGTGCGCAGATAAGCGTATAGCGCCTGCACATCCGGCTCGGCGAGCTTGGCGTAGGACGGGTAAGGCATGGCTGGATACAGCCGCTTGCCATGCCTGACCACGCCCTCGCGCAGCGCGCGGTCGAATTCCTCGAACGAGTAAGCGCCAATGCCACTGTCCACGTCCGGCGTGATGTTGGTCGAGTAGACGGTGCCAACGCCGGTCTTCAACGGCAAGCCGCCGGCAAACGGCGCGCCACCGGCGCTGGTGTGGCAGGCCGCGCAATTGGCAACCTTGGCCAAGTAGCGGCCGCGCTCGATCTGCGCGGCACCGGGGGCGTCAGCTGCCGCCGCGAAGCATGGCGCCAGCAATAGGACAGCAAAGGCAACGGTAGCGGAAAACCGCCTTGTGGCAAGGCTCATGGGGCTGATTATCGTTTTAAGCGCCGCGATGGCATTCAGTACGGCGAGCGTGCACAGCCCGCACGCGGCGGGCTGTACTTCGTGGTTGCGGGCCTGGATGGCCCCTTGGGCATGGGAGGAATTGGCGGGCTCGCGGCTCAGGCGTGGGTCACCGCCCAGTGCGCCAGCGACACGAGCAGCAGCACCAGCCCCGCCGCCAGCGCCACCCCCGTCAGGATCAACGGCACTGGCCGCACGGCCTGCAGGTCGCGCATATGTTCCTGGCCCTTGCGCAGGCCAAAGAATCCCCACAACACCGTCAGCACCAATCTCAAGGGGTTCATTTCGCTCTTCCTTACATGCTTGCCAACCGCCGCGTGACCTTGCGGCGCTTTGGCTTTTGGTAGTTACGGGGGATTATGGCGTTGGCTGGCAAGGAATAACAGAATCAGATCTGCGATAATTTTGCGTATCAGTTTGAGCGCCTGAGACTGCGCTCATCGCTACGCCACGGCAACGCCCCCTGCCCCCATGAAGCGCTATGAAGAACTGGCGGAAACGCTGGCCAAGGACATCCGCAACGGTAACCTGCCGCCCGGCACCAAGATGCCGTCGATCCGCAAGACCGTGACCCAGTTCGGCGTGAGCCCCGCCACCGCGTTCCAGGCTTACTACCGGCTGGAGGAGCGTGGCTTGGTGCGGGCACGCGAGCGCTCCGGCTACTACGTGACCGGCCAGGTCGGCCGGCCGCTGCCGCAACCGGCTGTGCGGCCCTCGCACCAGGTCTCGACCGACGTTGATATTTCCAAGCTGGTTTTCTCTGTGCTGGACGCGGCGCGCGATCCCCAGCTCATCCAGCTTGGTTCGGCCTTCCCTTCGCCCGAGCTGTACCCCTGGGAGCGGCTGGGCAAATCGCTGGCCCGGGCTGGGCGCGAGCTCGATCCCTGGTATTCCGTCAACGACATGCCCGCCGGGCACCTCGCCCTGCGCCAGCAGATCGGCCTGCGCTACCTCGGCGCGGGCGCGCCGCAGCCCACCGACGAGATCATCGTCACCAACGGTGCGCTGGAAGCGCTGAATCTGTGCCTGATGGCGGTGACCCAGCCCGGCGACGTGGTGGCGATCGAGTCCCCCGGCTTCTATGCCGCGCTGCAGGCGCTGGAGCGGCTGCGCCTGCGGGCAGTGGAGATCCCGGTGGATCCGCGCGAAGGCATCGACCTGGACGCACTGGATGCCGCGCTCCAGCGCCATCCGATCAAGGCCTGCTGGTTCATGACGCAGTTCCAGAATCCAATGGGCGCGAGCATGTCCGAAGCCAGGAAGCAGGCGCTGGTAGCCTTGCTGGCGCGCCACCACGTACCGCTGATCGAGGATGACGTCTATGGCGAGCTGTATTTCGGCAATCGCTGCCCTCTGCCCGCCAAGGCCTTCGACCAGGAAGGGCTGGTCATGCACTGCAGCTCGTTTTCCAAGACGCTGGCGCCCGGATTCCGGGTGGGCTGGGTGGCCCCCGGGCGGTATGGCGAGGCAATCAAGCGGCTGCGGCTGATGACCACGCTGTCGGCGGGCGTGCCCACGCAGGTGGCGCTGGCCGAGTACCTGCAGAACGGCGGCTACGACAAGCACCTGCGGCGCCTGCGCCATCTGCTGGAGATGCAGCAGGGCCAGCTGATCGCGGCCATCGGCCGGCACTTCCCGGAGAACGTGCGGGTCTCGCAGCCCGCCGGCGGGTACTTCCTGTGGGTGGAGTTTGCGGCCGGATTCGATGCGCTGGCGCTGCATCGCGCGGCGCTGGAACATGGCATCGGCATTGCGCCTGGCCCGATCTTTTCAGCGCGCCAAGGCTATCGCAACTGCATCCGGCTGAACTATGGCCACCTGTGGAGCGATGCCGTGGAAGCCGCCGTGGCCAAGCTGGGCGAGCTGGCGAAGGCGCAATTGCAATAGGGCGCGTCAGGCTACCGTCCCGCCCCGGGCATGCCTGCCCAGATACCATTCGCCCAGCTCGAAGCCGGCCTGCACCAGCAGCGCAAGCACCGCGGCCGGGATGGCGCCAGCCATCAGCAGCACATGGTCGTTCAGCGCCAGCCCGGTGGCGATGCGCTCGCCATAGCCGCCGGCACCGACAAAGGCGGCAATGGTGGCGGTGCCCACGCTGATGATGGCGGCGGTCTTGATGCCGGCCAGCAGCACCGGCATCGACAGCGGCAGCTCCACATAGCGCAGCACCTGGCCGGGCGTGAAGCCCAGGGCGCGCGCTGCCTCGCGCATGCCGGCTGGCACCTGCTGCAAGCCGGTCAGCGTGTTGCGCACGATGGGCAGCAGTGCATAGAGGAACAGCGCCACCATCGCCGGCCAGACGCCGATGCGCCCCAGCAGCGGGATCAGCATCGCCAGCAGGGCCAGCGACGGCACGGTCTGCAGCACGCTCACCGTGGCCATCAGCACTTGCCCCAGCCGCTGCCGGCGCGCGGCGACGATGCCAAGCGGCACGCCCAGCAAGCTGGCCGCGCCAACCGCGCCCAGCACCAGGGCCAGGTGGCGGCAGGTCAGCCGCAAGGTATCGCGCCCGAACAAGGTGCCAGCAAGGCCCGCCCGCGCGCTTGCCGTTGCATCCGCCACGCTGGCGTTGCCATGCGCCAGGAAGGCCCGCGCCACGGCGGCAAAGGATTGCCCATCCAGTTCCGCTGCGGCATTCATGGCGATCATGTCCGCCGCGCTCACCTTGCCGGCCAGCCCCGTCAATGCCCGCCACGCGGCCGGGAAGCGCTGTGGCAGGTCCAGGCGGTACAGCACCACGGCGTCATAGCGGGGAAAGTAGTGGCGGTCGTCCGTCAGCACGCGCAGGCCGTATTTGCGGATCTTCGCATCGGTGGAGTAGATATCGATGGCGTCGACCTGCCCGTTGGCCAGGGCTTCGTAGGCCACGCCGTGGTCCAGCCCCAGGGGCCGCTGGGGCAAGCCGTAGCGCTGCGCCAGCCCGGGCCAGCCGTCCGCCCGGCCCAGGAATTCATGCGACAGCCCGAGGCGCAGTTGCGGTTGCGCGGCCAGGTCGCCGAGCGCCGCCAGCCCGAGTTGCCGGGCCTTGTGCTCCTCCATGGCAAGCGCATAGGTGTTCTCGAAGCCAAGCGGAATCCCTGCCGCCAGGCCCAGCGGCGCCAGCGCCTGGTTGATCTGCGCCAGGCTGGCGCCGGCGGGCAACTTGAGGATTTCACTGGAAACGGTGCCGGTGTAATCGGGATAGAGGTCGATGCTGCCGGCCTTGAGTGCCTCGAACACGATCGCCGTATTACCAAGGCCGGGCGTGTGCTGCGCACTGGCTTGGGCCGCGGCGGTCTGGGTGAGCACCTCCCCGAGGATGTAGGACTCGGTAAAGCGCTTGGAGCCGACCCGCAGGGTATCGGCGCAGGCCGTGCCGGCTGTGGCCAGCAGCGACAAACCGGCCAACGCCCAGCACAGGAGCAAGGCCAGCCAAGGCTCGGTACGGCGGGGGATTCCGGGTTGCAAGGTCAAATGAAGCGTTCTCCTGAGCATGGTGCGTGGCACGCGGACTGCTGGGCCGGTTCATCACATGATACGTGCATGGCCGCGACGGCGACGCCGGCGCGCACCCACTTTGTGCCGCATGAGCACATACGAAAATAGTATTTGCAATCCGAATGCTAGCGGGGCGAGAATCCACAAAACACATACATAGCATCAGCAACTCGGGCCCCCATGGAAATCCGGCAACTGGAAGCCTTCGCGGCAGTCATGACCAGCGGCAGCGTGACCGCCGCCGGGCGCCTGCTGGGGCGCTCCCAGCCGGCCATCACGCGCCTGATCCAGGAGCTGGAAAGCGAGATCGGCTTTGCCCTGTTCGCCCGCAGCGGGCCGCGCGTCAGCCCGACCGAGCGCGGCTTCCTGCTGTACGAGGACGTGGAGCACGCGCTGGTTGGCCTGCAGCAGATCCGCGCCCGCGCCGCCGAAATCGCCCGCGAGGAAAACCGCTCGCTGCAGATCGCGGCCACGCCGGCCCTGGCGGCTGGGTTATTGCCCCTGGCCCTGGCCGGCCACCAGCCGGACCATGCGACGGCCGGGGCAGCCCACGCCAGCCACATCCATATCAATAGCGCCTCCCCCGAAAAAGTCGTGCATTCGGTGCTGACCGGCGCGGCCGAGATCGGCCTGACCAGCCTGCCGCTGGAGCATCGCGGCGTCACCGTGCACTGGATCGGACAAGCTGCCTGCGTGGCTGCGGTGCGTGCCGACGATCCCCTGGCGGCGCTGGCTACGATTCCGCTGTCCGCCTGCAGCGGCCGGCGCATCGTCACCATGCAGAATCCCTACCGGCTGCGCCGCCGCCTGGACGAGGCGTTTGCCCGCGCCGGGGTGGAGCCGGCCGCGCTGATCGACACCAACTCCTCGCTCAATGCGCTCACCGCCGTGCGCGCCGGGCTGGGCATTGCCGTGCTGGAGCCAGTGACCGCGCGCGGCGTGCCGCTGGCCGATATCGTGGTGCGCCCGATCGATGCCGACATTCCCTTTTACTTTGGCGTGATCACCCCGCAGGCCAGGCCGGCCAGCGCGGCGGTGCTGGCGCTGATCGACACGCTGGCCGACGCGGCCCGCGCACTGCTGCCGGATTTCGCCCAACGCGGCCCGGAACAGCACGGCGCGCTGCTGCAAGCACTGTATGGCGACGCCACCGCCACCGAGCCGGCCGCCGGCACGCCCTACGACACGGAACACACCGACCTATGAACTCGCCCGCTGACACCTTCCCGGCCGCCGCCGCCAACGCCGCCGGCCTTGCCGCCCTGGAAGCGCGCCTGCGCCAGGACCTGTCCTGGCTGGAACTCCCGGCCAAAAGCTGGACCGTGGCGCGCACGCATGACGGCGAGCCAGTGCTGGACGTTGCCGTGATCGGCGGCGGCATGGCCGGCATGGCCGCGGCGGCTACGCTCAAGCACCTGGGCATCAACGCGCGCATCTTCGATCGTTCGCCGGAAGGCTTCGAAGGCCCTTGGGCCACCACCGCGCGCATGGAAACGCTGCGCTCGCCCAAGCAACTCACCGGCCCCGCGCTCGGCCTGCCCGCCCTGACCTTCCGCGCCTGGTTCGAGGCGCAGTTTGGCACCAACGCCTGGGAAGCGCTGGACAAGATCCCGCGCCTGCAATGGATGGATTACCTGCGCTGGTACCGCCGGGTGCTGGACCTGGATGTGCGCAACGAACATGTGGTCGAGCGTGTGGTGCCCCGCCCCGATGGCCTGGTGGCACTGGAAATCCGCTCGCCCGCCGGCGCGCTCAGCGTGCTGGCACGCCGCGTGGTGCTGGCCACCGGCCGCGACGGCCTGGGCGGCGCGCATGTGCCGCCCTTCGCGCAAGACCTGCCGCGCTCGCGCTGGGCGCACTCGAGCGATGTGTTCGACTACAACACCTTGCGTGGCAAGCGCGTGGGCGTGATCGGCGCCGGCGCGTCGGCCATGGACAGTGCCGCCACCGCGCTGGAAGCGGGCGCGGCCAGCGTGGACCTGCTGATCCGGCGCGCCGACATCCCGCGCGTCAACAAGGGCAAGGGCGCGGGCAACCCCGGCCTCACGCACGGCCACCCGAGCCTGCCGGATGACTGGAAATGGCGCATCCGCCACTACATCAACGCGCAGCAGGTGCCACCGCCGCGCGGCAGCACGCTGCGCGTCTCCCGGCACGAGAACGCGCGCTTCAACCTCGCCTGCCCCATCGAGCGCATCGAACAGGCCGGCGACGCGCTGCTGGTGCATACGCCCAAGGGCGCGTTCGAGCTGGATTTCCTGATCTTCTCCACGGGCTTTCGCATCGCGCTGGAAACGCGCGAGGAGTTCGGTGCCTTCGCCCGCCATATCCGCTATTGGCGTGACCGCTACACGCCGGCCGCGGGCCAGGAAGACCAGGAACTGTCGGACTCGCCGGACCTTGGCCCGGCCTTCGAATTCCTGGAGAAGACGACGCACGCATGCCCCGGCCTGTCGCGCATCCACTGCTTCTGCTATCCGGCGGCGCTGACGCACGGCACGGTATCGGGCGACATCCCCGCCATCAGCGACGGCGCCAGGCGCCTCGGCCAAGGCATCGCCGCGCTGCTTTACCAGGAAGACGTGGCGCTGCACTACGCCAATATGGAAGCCTTCGACGAGCCCGAGGTGTTCGGCGATGAGTGGGTCCCCGCCGGGCCACCCCCGGCGCTGCCCAGCGACGCGGCGAACGCATCATGAGCCGCTGGCCGATCCGATGGCTGGCCAGGCGGCTGGCGCAATCGCTGCTGGTAGTGCTGGCGATGACGGTGATCGTGTTCGCCGGCCTGCACGCGATCGGCAACCCGGTCGATATCCTGATCGGCCAGGACGTGGACCAGGTCGAGCGCGCGCGCATCATTGCCAGGCTAGGGCTGGACCAGCCACTCTGGCGCCAGTATCTCGCCTTCCTGCAAGGTGCCCTGCACGGCAACCTGGGCAACAGCTTTGTCTATAACGTGCCCGCCATCGAGCTGATCCTGCAGCGGCTGCCCGCCACGCTGGAGCTTGCCGTGGCGGCGCTGCTGCTGGCGGTGCTGGTGGGCGTGCCCTGCGGCCTCTTTGCCGGGCTGTATCCGGAGCATCCGGTGTCGCGCTTGCTGATGACCGGCAGCATCGTCGGCTTCTCGCTGCCGACCTTCTGGGTCGGGCTGATGCTGATCATGGCCTTCAGCGTGCGGCTGGGCTGGCTGCCCTCGGGCGGGCGCGGCGCCACCGCCGAGTGGCTGGGCGTGCCGTGGTCGTGGCTGACCACCGACGGCCTGCGCCACCTGATCCTGCCGGCCATCAACCTGTCGCTGTTCAAGGTGTCGCTGGTGCTGCGGCTGACCCGCGCCGGCGTGCGCGAGGTGCTGCCGCAGGACTGGGTCAAGTTCGCGCGCGCCAAGGGCTTGTCGCCGATCCGCGTGGTGCTGGGCCATGTGCTGCGCAACACGATGATTCCGCTGGTCACCGTGCTGGGGCTGGAGTTCGGCTCGACCATCGCATTTGCCGTGGTGACCGAGAGCATCTTCGCCTGGCCCGGCGCCGGCAAACTGATCCTCGACAGCATCAACGCGCTCGACCGCCCGGTGATCGTTTCCTACCTGATCGTGGTGGTGTGCCTGTTTGTCACGCTGAACCTGATCGTGGACATTCTCTACAAGCTGCTCGACCCGCGCGTGCGGCTGGAGGCCGCCACATGAGCGCCATCGACAACCCCGCCACAGCCGCTCCGGCGGCGCCCCAGGCGCTGCGCCGCGAATCGCCGTGGCGCCGCATGGCGGCGGATTTCTTCGCCTCGCGCACCGCCGTGTTTGGCCTGGTGCTGTTGGGGACCCTGGTGCTGGCCGCGGTCTTCGCCCCGCTGGTCACCCCGCAGAATCCGTATGACCTGCTCCAGCTCGACGTCATGGACGCGCGCCTCGCGCCCGGCACGCCGAGCGGCACCGGCACCTACAGCTACTGGCTCGGCACCGACGGCCAGGGGCGCGACATCTTCTCGGGCATCCTCTACGGCCTGCGCATCAGCCTGAGCGTGGGCGTGGGGTCAGCGCTGATCGCCGGCGTCATTGGCACCCTGCTCGGCCTGCTGGCCGCCTATGCCGGCGGCCGCGTGGACAGCATGATCATGCGCACCGTGGACCTGCTGCTGTCGTTCCCGTCGATCCTGGTCGCGATGATGATCCTGGCCTTCCTCGGCAAGGGCGTGACCAATGTGGTGCTCACGCTCGTGATCCTGGAGTGGGCCTACTACGCCCGCGCCGCGCGCGGCCAGGCGCTGGTGGAAAGCCGGCGCGAGTACGTGGAGGCGGCGCGCGGCCAGGGCATTTCCAACTGGCGCATCGTGGTGGGCCATATCTTGCCGAACTGCCTGCCGCCGCTGATCGTGATTGCCTCGCTGCAGGTGGCACGTGCCATCACGCTGGAGGCCACGCTGTCGTTCCTTGGCCTGGGCGTGCCGGTGACCGAGCCCTCGCTGGGCCTGCTGATTGCCAACGGCTACCAGTTCATGCTGTCCGACGAGTACTGGATCAGCTTCTTCCCCGGCATCGCGCTGCTGGTCACGGTGGTGGCCATCAACCTGGTGGGCGACCGCCTGCGCGACGTGCTCAACCCGAGGTTGCAGAAATGACGGCGCCGGACATCAACAACGCCGTGCCGACGCTGGAGGTCCGCCACCTGCGCACGCACTTCGAAACCCGCGCCGGCGTGCTGCCGGCAGTCGACGACGTCTCCTTCACGGTGCCGCGCGGGCGCATTCTCGGGCTGGTGGGCGAATCCGGCTCCGGCAAATCGGTCACGGGGTTTTCCATCATGGGCCTGGTGGATCCGCCGGGACGCGTTATCGGCGGCGAGATCCTGTTCCAGGGACGCGAGCTGACCGGCATGCGGCCTGCGGAACTGCGCCAGTTGCAGGGCAACCGCATCGCGATGATCTTCCAGGATCCGATGATGACACTCAACCCGGTGATGCGGGTGGACGCCCAGATGATCGAGGCGGTGCGCGCGCATAGCCCGGCGAGCCACAAGCAGGCGCGCGAACTGGCGCGCGACACGCTGGGCATGATGGGCATCCCCAGCCCGGAGGAGCGCCTGCGCGCCTATCCGCACCAGCTCTCCGGCGGCATGCGCCAGCGCGTGGCGATTGCCATCGCCATGCTGCACCGGCCCGACCTGATCATTGCCGACGAGCCCACCACCGCGCTGGACGTCACCATCCAGGCGCAGATCCTGTCCGAGGTGCAGAAGCTGGCGCGCCAGCATGGCACCGCGCTGATCTGGATCACGCACGACCTGTCCGTGGTGGCCGGGCTGGCCGATGAGGTCGCCGTGATGTACGCCGGGCGCATCGTCGAGCAAGGGCCGGTCGATGCCGTGCTGGACCATCCACTGCACCCCTACACCGCCGGCCTGATCGGCAGCTTGCCCAGCCTGAACAAGCGCGGCCAGCGGCTGCGCCAGATTCCCGGCATGACGCCCAACCTGCTGACGATGCCGCCCGGCTGCGCCTTCGCGGCGCGCTGCCCGCGCGTCTCCGAGGCGTGCGCGCAGGCGCCTGCCATCACCTCGCCGCAAGGCATGCGCCAGGTGCGCTGCTTCCATCCGGGCCAACCGGCCATTGCCGCGGAGTTCGCATGAAGCCGACTGAACACGCTGCCGGCGAGCAGCCGCAATTGCCCGCCCTGATCGATGCCCGCGCTCTCGCCAAGCGCTTTGGCGAGCAGCATCCCGGCCGCATTGGCCGCGCGCTGCAGCGCATGGGCTGGTCGGTGCCCGCGCCGGTCACGCACGCCGTGGACGGCGTGGACCTGCAGATCCGCCGTGGCGAAGTGGTCGGCCTGGTCGGCGAATCCGGCTGCGGCAAGTCCACGCTTGGCCGCATGGTGGCCGGCCTGCTGCAACCCTCGGCGGGGGAAATCCGGGTGGACGGCCAGAGCATCGAGGGCCTGGACGCCAGCGCCCGCCGCGCACTGCGGCTTAAGATCCAGATGGTGTTCCAGGATCCGTACGCCAGCCTCAACCCGCGCCTGCGCGTGGACCGCATCGTCGGAGAAGGCGCGCGCCTGCACGGCCTGGTGGATGCGGCCGGCTTCGACGACTATGTCAGTGCCCAACTGGAGCGCGCCGGGCTGGACCCGGCCCTGCGCCAGCGCTACCCGCATCAGTTCAGCGGCGGGCAGCGCCAGCGCATCGGCATTGCACGCGCGCTGGCGGTGCAGCCGGAACTGCTGGTGTGCGACGAAGCGGTGGCCGCGCTGGACGTGTCGATCCAGGCGCAGGTGCTCAACCTGTTCATGGACCTGCGCGAACAGCTTGGCCTGACCTATCTCTTTATCAGCCATGACCTTGGCGTGGTCGAGCATGTATCGGACCGCGTGGTCATCATGTACCTGGGCCGCGTGGTGGAAAGCGCGCCGACGGAAGAAATCTTCCGGCAGCCCAACCACCCGTACACACAGGCGCTGCTGGCGGAAATCCCGCGCCTGGACTCGCGCCACAAGACCTTCACCGCCATCAAAGGCGAGATCCCCAGCCCGCTGGCGCCGCCACCGGGCTGCCACTTCCATCCGCGCTGCCCGCATGCCATGGCGCGCTGCCGGACCGAGGTGCCGCGCCTGCGCGGCATCGCCGTGAACCATCTCAGCGCCTGCCACCTGAACGAGGCTGGCTAACGGTTGGCCATCCGTTGGCTAACTGTTGGCCAATGTGCGCCACACCTATCAACCCTTCTCACGCCCCGAGGAAACCTGCTCATGAAACGCCTGCTGTCCCTCTCGATCAGCGCCGCCGTTGCCGCCATGCTCTGCGCCGGCGCGGCCTCCGCGCAGTCCCTGTCGATCGCTTTTGCCGATCCGCTTTCGTCGCTGGACCCGCAGCTCAACAACCATGCCGGCGACCGCTCCGTCGACCTGCATTTCTGGGACCTGCTGATCGAGAACAAGGACAACAAGCTGCAGCCGGGGCTGGCCCTGTCGTGGAAAGCGCTGGACGACAAGACCTGGGAGTTCAAGCTGCGCCGCGATGTGAAGTGGCAGGACGGCAAGCCCTTCGGCGCGGAGGACGTGATCTTCTCCTACCAGCGCGCGCGCAATGTGCCGGGCAGCGTGGCGTCGTACGCGGGCTACCTGCGCACCATCGAGTCGATGAATGCCAAGGATCCGTACACCCTGGTCATCAAGACCAATATCCCGAACCCGGATCTGCCCCTGAACCTGGCCTCGATCCACATCGTCAGCAAGCACGTCGGCGAAAAGTCCAGCACCGAGGACTACAACAGCGGCCGCGCCGTGGTCGGCACCGGCCCGTACAAGTTCATCTCCTATACGCCGGGCGATCGCGTGATGATGGCGCGCAATGATGGCTACTGGGGCGGCAAGCCGGCCTGGCAGCAGGTCAGCTACCGCTACATCAACAACGGGCCGGCGCGCACCGCCGCGCTGTTGTCCGGCGACGTCGATGTGATCGACAAAGTCTCGGTGTCGGACCTGGCCAAGCTCAAGCAATCGCCCAACATCAGCGTGTTTCCCTATGCCGGCCTGCGCGTGATGCTGCTGCAGCCGAGCTTCAAGCCCGGCCCCAATCCGTACATCACTGACAACGCCGGCAAGCCGCTGGACAAGAACCCGCTGCTGGATGTACGTGTGCGCCGCGCCCTGTCGCTCGCCATCAACCGGCAGGCGGTGGTGGGCCGCATCCTGCAGAACACCGCCAGCGTGGCCAACCAGTGGATGCCGAAAAACACCTTCGGCTACAACCCGGAGGTCAAGGACATCCCCTTTGATCCGGAGCAGGCCAAGAAGCTGCTGGCCGAGGCCGGGTTCAAGGATGGTTTCAAGCTGACCATCCACGCGCCCAACGACCGCTACCCGCAAGGCCCGGAGACCGCGCAGGCGGTTGCCCAGTTCTGGACTCGCATCGGCGTCAAGACCCAGGTGGAAGTGGTGCCCTGGTCGGTCTACTCCGGCCGCGCCAACAAGAACGAGTACGCGCTCAGCATGCTGGCCTGGGGCAACGGCACCGGCGAGGCCAGCTATGCGCTGGTCAACGTGCTGGCCACCGTGGATGCCAAGAAGGGCCTGGGCGCCTCCAACTGGGGCCACTACAGCAACCCGGCCGTGGACAAGGCCCTGGATGAATCCACCGCCGAGTTCGATGTGCCCAAGCGCGAGGCCATCCTGCGCCGCTCGGTCAAGTTGGTGTCGGACGATGTGGGCGTGCTGCCGCTCTACCACTACCAGAACATCTGGGCCGCCAAGAAGGGCCTGAAGGTGGCGCCGATGACCAGCGACCGCACCGCGGCGATGATGGTCACGCGCGACGGCAAGTAAGGCGGGCGAACATGGCACAGCTTCATATCACCCCAGCCGACGACCTGATCGACGTCGCGCGGCGGATTTCCGTGTCGGGACTGCGTCCCGGTGAAACCATTGCCATCGCCACGCGCACGCTGCGCGGCCGGGAGCTTGCCTGGGCCAGCGAAGCCACGTTCGCGGCGGACGCCGCCGGCACCGTGGACCTGGAGCGCGACGCGCCGCTGTCGGGCAGCTACACGGGCGTGAGCCCCATGGGCTTGCTGTGGTCCCAGCGCCCGGTCGATAGCGACAGCCGCGAGCAGTTCCATGCTGACGCCACCCGGCCGCTCGTGACCGAGATCACGGTGCGGGCCGATGGCGCGCAAGCACACGGCGAACTGGTGCAGCGCCTGGCGGCTGCCGGCGTGACCCGCCGGGAAGTGCGCGAGGACGGGCTGGTCGGCACGCTTTACCTGCCCGCGGGCCCCGGCCCGCATCCGGCGGTGATGGTGCTCAACGGCTCTGGCGGCGGCATCAACGAACCGCGCGCCGCGCTCTACGCCTCGCGCGGGTATGCCGCGCTGGCATTGGCATACTTCAAGGCGCCGGGGCTATCGGACTACATCTCCAACACGCCGCTGGAATACTTCGAGCGCGGCCTGCACTGGATCCGCGAGCACGTCCGGCCTGCGCGCGACTTCATCGCGCTGTCGGGCCAGTCGCGCGGCGGTGAGCTTGTGCTGCTGCTGGGCGCAACCTTCCCCGAGCTGGTCTCGGCTGTGATCGGCTACGTGCCCGGCGCGGTGGTGCACAGCGCGCAGAACGCCGCCGATCCCGCCATCGGCCGCGAAGGCCCCGCCTGGCTGCACCACGGCAAGCCGCTGCCGCATGTGTGGGAGAACAACCGCACGGCAAGCTGGGCGCCCTTTGACGAAGGCCCGGCGCCTCATCGGCATGAACGCGCCATCCTGACCGCGCTGCAAGACCCCGAAGCGGTGGCGCGCGCCCGCATCCGCGTGGAGGCGATCCGCGGGCCGGTGATGCTGCTGTCGGGCACCGACGATGGCTCCTGGCCTTCCAGCCTGTATGCGCGCATGGTGGCGGACAAGCTGGCCGAGGTGGGGCATGCGCACGACGTCAAGCACCTTGATTTCGAGCAAGCCGGCCACGCCATCCTCTTCCCGTATGTGCCGACCACGCAGATGGTCTATGCACATCCGGTATCCAGACGCATCAGCACCACGGGCGGCACAGCGGCGGCCAATGCCGTGGCGGACGAGCAATCGTGGATCGGCGTGCGCGATTTCCTGGCGCGCGCCGTGGCGCGCCACGCTGGCCAAGCCTGATTTGCCGAACAACAAAATCACTGAGTCAAGACCGAGAACCCCATCATGACCCAAGCCAATCCTGCCACCGCCGACGTGGTGGACAACGTTGCCGGCCTCGCCGCCGGCTCGGCCACCCACGCATTGCGCCATCAGCGTGAGAAGGTCGCCGCCGCCACGCAAGGCAGCTATGACGCACTGTTCGATCCCGCCCTTCCCGGCCTGCCGCTATCCGAGCGTCTGCTGGTGGCGCTGTACGCCGCGCGCCTTACGCCCGCGCCGGAACTGGTTGCGCATTACAGCGCGCGCCTGGCGCAAGCCGGCGCCGATGCCGACCTGGTCACCGTGGCCGGGCAAGGCAATCCGGATTCGCTGGCCGATCCGCGCCTGCGTGCCATCCTCGCCTTCACCCGCACGCTGATCGAGAACCCGGTAGCGGGCGACGAAGCTGCCCTCAAGGCCCTGCCCGCCGCCGGCCTGGCCACGCCCGAGGTGGTGACGCTGGCGCAGCTGATCGCCTTCCTGTCCTACCAGGTGCGCCTGGTAGCCGGCCTGAAGGCCCTGAACACCCTGCAATCCCAGGAGGCTGCAGCATGAGCGCACCCATCAAGGCAAACGGCTTCACCAACGAGGTGCTCGACTGGAAAGCCTGGCTGGACGTGGTCCAGGTGGACCAGGCCACGCCAGAGCAGATCGCGGTGCTGGAAGAAAGCCATCCCAAGGCCAAGGTATCCGACTACTACCTGTTCCTGGTGCATCAGCCCGAAATCCTGCGCCAGCGCTCCACCGCCTTCAACGCCATCATGTACGCCCCCGGCGGCATGGCGCGCGCCGAGCGCGAGCTGGCCAGCACGGTGGTGTCGCGCATCAACGGCTGCGTGTACTGCGCGTCGGTGCATGCCCAGCGCTTCGAGCAACTGGCCAAGCGCAACGATGTGATCACGCAGGTGTTCGAGGACCCGCATGCGGCGGGCACCACCGCGCGCGAGCAGGCGATCTCGAAATTCTCGATCGCGCTGACCGAGCAGCCGGATGCGGTGAATGCCGACACCTTGCGCGCGCTGCGCGAGGTGGGCGTGAGCGATGCCGAGATCCTCGACCTGATTCACTCGATCGCCATCTTTGCGTGGGCGAACCGGTTGATGCTGAACCTTGGGGAGCCGGTGTTTCCGGTTGAAGGGGGCTGAGGTAGTGTTAAGCGCTGCCGGCTTCGGCTCGCTTGACGTTAGCCTTCAATCTGGCTTGGCGCACTGCAATGCACCGCCAGCCAGACCGTAGGCTGTTGCGCATCCGTCCACGCCACGCGATGCCGGCAATGCGCCGGCAGATGCAGGTAGTCGCCGGGCTCGAGCGTGCGCGGCTCGGCCTCGCCATCCAGGTGCAGGCCTGCGCTGCCGCTCACAAGCAGCACCCACTCGTCCTGCGCGCTGTCGTACCAGAAACCCTTTGGGCTGGCCTGGCCGTTCGAGACGATGCGCTCGATCTTCAGGCCGGGCCGCTCCAGCAGGGCTTCGAAGCGCTCGGCAGTCCGGTCGACCGGCACCTGCGCCAGCAGGTTGCCCTGTGGCACGGGCGGCGGGTTGCCCTTGGCATCCATCATCGTCTCCGGTTGGGCGGCACGCCTGCCGCCCACGTCAATCGCCCGGGCCCGGGGCAAGCACGTCGCGCGCGCCGTTGCGGCCCATCGGCGAGACCAGTCCCGCCACTTCCATCTGCTCGATCAGGCGCGCCGCACGGTTGTAGCCAATGCGCAACTGGCGTTGCACGGCCGAAATCGAGGCCCGCCGGCTGGTGAGCACGAAGGAGGCCGCTTCATCGTATAGCAGGTCGGCCTCCACATCGCCACCACCTTCACCGAACAGGTCCGACGCCGCGGCCTCGGCAGGATCGCCCGCGAGGATAGCCTCGTCGTAGTCGGGCTCGCCGAACTGCTTCCAGTGCTCCACCACGCGGTGCACTTCGTCATCGGCCACAAAGGCGCCGTGCACGCGTTGCGGATAGCCGGTGCCCGGTGGCAGGAACAGCATGTCGCCCTGTCCCAGCAGGCTCTCGGCGCCCATCTGGTCAAGGATGGTGCGCGAGTCGATCTTGGACGAGACCTGGAAAGCCACCCGGGTCGGGATGTTGGCCTTGATCAGGCCGGTGATCACATCCACCGACGGGCGCTGCGTGGCCAGGATCAGGTGGATGCCGGCGGCGCGGGCCTTCTGCGCCAGCCGCGCGATCAGTTCTTCGATCTTCTTGCCGGCCACCATCATCAGGTCGGCCAGCTCATCGATCACCACCACGATGAACGGCAGCGTGCGCAGCGGCTCGGGCGCATCGGGCGTCAGCGAGAACGGATTGGGCACGTGCTCGCCCGCGGCCTCGGCGGCGCGGATCTTCTGGTTGAAGCCGGCCAGGTTGCGCACGCCCAGCGCCGACATCAGGCGGTAGCGCTTTTCCATTTCGCCCACGCACCAGTTGAGCGCGTGCGCGGCCTGCTTCATGTCGGTCACCACCGGCGACAGCAGGTGCGGGATGCCTTCGTAGACCGACAGCTCCAGCATCTTGGGGTCGATCATGATCAGGCGCACATCGTCCGGCGTGGCCTTGTACAGCAAGGACAGGATCATGGCGTTGACCGCCACGGACTTGCCCGAGCCGGTGGTGCCGGCCACCAGCAGGTGCGGCGCGCGCGCGAGATCGGTCACCACCGGGTTGCCGGTGATGTCCTTGCCCATGGCCAGCACCAGATGCGAGTTATGCGCGAGGAACGATGAGGCCGCCACGATCTCGGACAGGCGGATCATCTGGCGCCGCGCGTTCGGCAGCTCCAGCCCCATGCAGGTCTTGCCGGGAATGGTCTCGACCACGCGGATCGAGGTCACGCCCAGCGCCCGCGCCAGGTCCTTCATCAGGCCGACCACCTGCGCACCGCGCACGCCCATGGCGGGATCCACCTCGAAGCGCGTGATGACCGGGCCGGCCGAGGCGCCAACCACCGACACCGGCACCTTGAACTCCGCCAGGCGCTGCGCGATCAGGTTGCCGGTTTCCTGCAACTGCTCTTCGGTCACCTGCTGGATGTCCGCCGTGGCGGTTTCCAGCAGGCCCAGGTCCGGCAAACGGTAGTCCGAAATACGGGACGGCGGCGGCGTGACGGCAATGACTTGCGACGCCGGCACGGCGCTGGCTGCGGGTGCTGCGGATACGGTGGGTGCGGCGGGTGCGGCGGCGGCTACCGGCGCATCGAGCGCTACCACCTTGCCGACCACGGCCGGAAGCACGATGCGCGGCTTGGGCGCCGGCGGCGTGGCCGGCAGCGCTTCGGGCAGCGGAGCCGGTGCTTCTTCTATCTCAGGCGCGCGGCTGGCAGCGCTAGCCTCGCTGCGGTGCTCGACCAGCAGGTTGGCATCGAGAACGCCTTCGGCGATCTCTTCCTTGGCGTCTTCAGGTTCGGCTTCAGGTTCGGGGCCGCCTGCGGGCCTCAGGTCAGCTTCGGCATCCTGAACGAACAGGATATTTGCGGCTTGTGCTTCTACTTCTGGCTCCGCTTCCGGCTCTGCCTGGGCCCGCGCAGCCGGCTCGGCGGCGCCTTCCGGCTCCTGAAGCATCGCCCGTTCGTCCACCTCAGGCGCCAGGACAACCTCTGGCAAGGCAACCGCCTCGGGCTCGGCCAGGACAGCCACTTCGGTATCCATGGCGGACGGTTCGGCAACGACTTCGTCGCTGGCTTCGGCTGCTGCTTCGGCTGCTGCTTCGGCTGCTGCTTCGGCTGTTGCTTCGGCCGGGCTTTCGATCGAGGCTTCAGCCACGACCGGCGCTGCTACCTCGCTTACGGCACCGGTGACAACATCGGAGCCTGCCTCGGCGACAACAGCGGCGACCGCAGGAGCAGCTTCCGGCTCCGGCTGCGCGTCGGCCGCCGGAGCCGCAGGCCGCGTCGACTTCCAGGCGCTGGCCAGTGCGCTCAGCTCCGCCATCAGCGCCTCGGCTTCCAGGCGGAGCGCATCCAGCGTCACGGAGGGTGTCGCGCCTTCGCCGGCGGATTCCGCACGCGGCTGCGCAATCTGCGGGGCGTCAACGGATGCAGCGGCGGGAATGGCCATGTCCTCGGTGGACAGCACCGCCATAGGCTGCGGCTCGGCGGGCGCCACAGCGGGGACGGCCTCGGCCTCCAGCACTTCCGTTTCCTGCGCCTGGCCGGACAGCGCTTCAGGCTCCGCCGGCCCCGCTGGCACAGTGGCAACCTGTTCGCTTCGGTGCTTGCGCGCATCGTCGTCCTGCCCGACCGGCACGACAACCGGCATGACAACCGGCCGCACCGCGGCAGCTGTCGTCCCACTCTTTGCAGCAGCGGGCTGGGCGGGTTGCGCATCGGGTCGCACATTGGCTTGCGGCAGTGTCGTGATGGCCGAGCGTGCGCTCATCTGCGGCTGGCGCACTGGGCTGCTGGGCACGGTCGCGCGTGCAGCCGCAGCCGGGGCAGGGCTGGCTGCGCGGGCCTGCACTGCCGCCGCGGCACTAGCAGCAGCAGCGGCCGCCGCGACAGATGCCGCGCGCGCGGTTGCCGGGCTAGTGGCTTGCGGCTGGCTGGGGGTGCGCAGCGGCGCCGGCCTGGCGGGCGCCTTGGCTACAGGCGGTGGCGATGCGGGTGCAGGGGCCTCCGGCTTGGCGGCGCCCGGCGGCCCGGCCTGCTGCAGCCAGATCTCGCCCGGCTGCGGCGGCGAGTTGCGGGTGCGCGCCGGCGGCTGCCAGACTGGCTGGCGCCGCGCCGATACGGCTTCGATGCCCTTGTGGCGCGGCACATAGTCGGTCGAGCCCGGCACCGCGGTGTGCGTGGCGCCGAGGTGAGTGGTCTCCCAACTGTCCGGCTCGCGCGCGGCGCGGGCGGGCGGGCGCTGGGGCGCCAGTTCGGCCTCGTCCGGCTCCGGCAAGCTGGGCTTGCGCAGGAACAGGCTGCGCCAGGTTTCGCCGAACACCATCGGCGCGGCCAGGGCCAGCACGCCCAGCATCAGCAGCAGGCTGACGCTCCAGCCGAGCATGCCGGAAACCAGGGTGCCCAGCGCGCGCCCGGCGCTGCCACCCGACGTGCTGCCTGCCATGCCGCCCTCGCCCGCCGCGCCTGTCAGCGCTTCGAGCGAAGCGCTTGCGCACAGCACGATCAACGTGCCAAGCCATACGCGCAGCGTGCCGCGCCCACTGAAAAACCGGCGCTCGCCGGCGAGCAGGCGCGCCACCTGGCGCCACACCAGCGGCACAAGCCACAAGGTCGAAAATCCGAACCAGCCAAAACCCATTATCGAAACGCCATCATCAAATACCTCGGGCGACGATTGTAGCGGGTCTGGGCGCGGCGTTTCCGCCCAAGATGGCACTCGCAACGGAATATCGCCTGCTTTCCGGCGTCTGGCCCCCTCCCCCGCCGCGCGAACCCTGTACGCCGACGTCGGCATCCACCGGCGCAAAGGCGCGCCCACCGTGCGGCATGTGCGCTACTATGGACGAAGCCTGCCTCGAATCCACTGCCCGTTCTCACCGGCCGATTTCCATCGACCTAATCCCGAGCCAACCATGCAGACGCGCTACGCCGGACTGTCCGCCCTGGTGGTCGATGACCACCCGTTCCAGTTGCTGGCGGCGGAACAGCTGCTGACCCAGCTGGGTGTCAGCGACGTGCATTGCGCCGCGGACGGCCGCATTGCACTGGACCTGCTTGCCGCGCGCAAGGTCGACCTCGTGCTCTGCGATATCGAGATGCCAGGACTCAACGGGCCCGGCATGATGGACGAGCTGACCCGGCGCAAGGACCACGCCTTCGCCGGCGCCCAGCCCCTGTGGGTATGGGTGTCCGCGCTGCAGGACGACATCATCGATTCCCATGTGAGCCTGGCCGATTCGGTTGGGCTCGCCCACGTGCGCGCGGTGCGCAAACCGATCTCGGCGGTGGTGCTGGAAGAAATCCTGCAGGATGCGCTGGAGCGCGACCTCACCGCCGAAGCCCCGGCGGCGACCCCAAGCCAGCCGGATGACCGCGAGCTGCTGGCCGCGGTGCGCACGCCCGGCGCCATCTTCATCATGCTGCAACCGCAGTTCAGGATCAGCACCGGCGCGCTGGCCGGCGCGGAAGCGCTTTGCCGCTGGCGCCATCCGACCATGGGCCTGATCCGGCCCGACCTCTTCATCCCAAGGCTCGAGGCGCTGGGCGAGGCCGATGCCATCTTCCAGCTGGCGGGACAGCAATGCCTGTCGGTGCAGCGCCAGTTGCTGGCGCGCGGCGTGCGCATCCCGCTGAGCATCAATGCATCCGCGCAGACGCTGTGCCGGCCCGGCGTGCTCGACGCCTTCGACGCCATGGTGGAAGCCAGCGGCATGCCGCGCCAGTTGCTGAACATTGAATTGACCGAGGGCTACCCGGTCTGCGACACCCGTGCCCTGTCGATCGCGCTGAACCGCCTGCGCTTGCTAGGCTACGGCGTGGCCATCGACGATTTCGGGATCGGCATTGCCACCCTCAAGCTGCTGGCGGACCTGCCCTTCACCCAGATCAAGCTCGACCGCTCGTTCGTGGTGGCGGTGCCCGGCAACAGCCAGCGCGCGGCGATCTGCCGCAACGTCATCAACCTCGCGCGCGACCTCAAGCTGGAATGCGTGGCCGAGGGCATCGAGACCCCCGCGCAGCGCGACGCGCTGCAAGCCCTGGGCTGCGACCTTGGCCAGGGCTACCTGTGGTCCCCCGCGCTGCCGCCCGACATGTTCGTGGCCGAAACGCTGGGCCGCTGGACACCCTGAGGACGCCCTCAGGACGCCCCCGAGCGGCAGCTACGCTAGTTCCACTTGCCGTTGACGCCGCCCACGCTCAGGCGCCCCGCGCCCAGCAGCGCGACCGCGATGGCGCTACCCAGGAACATCGCCTGCAATTCCAGCGCCCAGCCACCGGTGTCGGCCAGCATGCCCAGCTGCTTCATATGGACGAGGCTCACTGCCACCAGCATGTTCACGACGACGATCAGCGCGGCGACCCGGGCCCACAATCCAAGGATCAGCAGCACCGGCGCCACCACTTCCCCGATATAGACACCGTAGGCCAGCACCACGGGCAGGCCGGCCTGCGTCACCACCTGCGTCACGAACCCCGGCCCGGCAATAAGCTTGGAGATCCCGTGCAGCAGGACCAGCACGCCGAGCACAATGCGCAGTACCGCCTTGCCCAGGTCCTGCGATGGCTGAGAACCACTCATGGTCGTCACTCCTTGTCCGGATCAGAAAATGAAAGCACGAATGAGCCGCCCGCAGCCGAAGCGCCTTTGGCTCCACGCGCGGCACGCATATTCACCTTAGTGCGCCGCGCGGTGAAGGTAAAGGCACAAGTTGCGCGGACGCGTCTCAGATCTGGCCGACGGGCCGGTGCATGCCAGGCTGGCGCGGCGGCTGCATGCCCGCCTTGCATGCCGTCTCGGGCAGGATGTCGGCAAGGAAATCCAGGAAGCGCCGCAGCGCCGGCGGCATGCCCTTGCGCGAGGGGAAGACCGCGTGCAACGTCCCGACCGGCATGATCCACTGCGGCAGCAGCACCTCCAGTTCCCCGCTCTCGATGGCATCGCGGCAGAACATGCGCGGCAGCATCGCCACGCCGATGCCCGCGATGGCGGCCGCGCGCAGCAGGGCGAATTCGTCGGTGACAAGGCGCGGATCGTACGGCACGTGGATCGACTGCCCGGTACTGCAGGTCAGCGTCCAGACATGCTTGCCGTCGTGCGGCTTCTGGTTGACGCCCGGCATGCCGTCCAGCGCCTCGGGCGTGCGCGGGCGGCCGATGCTGTCCAGCAGCGCCGGGCTGGCTACCAGCATGAGCGGGCTCTCGCCATAGGTGCGCACCACCAGCGACGAGTCGTCCATCACCTCGCGCACCCGCAGCGCCAGGTCGAAGCCTTCGGCAATCACGTCCACGCGGCGATTGGTGGCTTCCAGTTCGATGCGCACGCCGGGATTGGCCTGCATGAAATGCCCGATGGCGGGCGCCAGCAGGCTCTGGGCAATTGCCACGGGGCAGCTCACGCGCAAGGTACCGCCGGGCTGGTCGCGAGCCTGCTCGATCACTTCGCGCGCCGCTTCGGCCTCGGCCAGCATGGCGCGGCAGCGCTCGTAGTAGGCCTCGCCGATGGGCGTCACGCGCACCTGCCGGGTGGTCCGGCGCAACAATTGCACCCCCAGGTCGCGCTCCAGCTGGGCAATGCGCCGGCTGAGCCGGGACTTCGGCACGCCGCTGGCACGGCTCGCGGCCGAAAAACTGCCGTGCTGGACCACCTGGGCAAACAGGGAAAGATCATTCAGGTCTTGCATGGATCATCCTTGGCGGTAGGAGCGAGCCAGGGTAGCAGCCCGCCTGCGTTCTGCGCCTGGAACAATAAGTTCTATTTTGCCCCACTACCGGCATCAATAGCAGACCGCTATCTTTCATTCATCCAACCCGAACCCCAGTGGAGATGAACATGAAGATCTTGCAAATCGACTCGAGCGTACTTGGCGGCCATTCCGCTTCCCGCAGCCTGACCGCCAAGGTGGTCGCCGACCTGCGCGCCAAGCACCCCGAAGCCACCCTGACCGTGCGCGACCTGGACCAGGACGCGCCGGCGCACCTGTCCGGCGCGCTGCTGCCCGTGCTGGGCGGCCCGAAGGACGGCCTCAACGCCGTGCAGGAAAGCGAGCTGCAACGCACCGAAGCCTTCCTCAAGGAATTCCTCGAAGCCGACGTGCTGGTCGTCGGTGTGCCGCAATATAACTTCGGCATCCCCAGCCAGCTCAAGTCCTGGATCGACCGCATCGCCCAGGCTGGCCGCACCTTCAAGTACACCGAGACCGGCCCGGTCGGCCTGGCCGGCGGCAAGCGCGTGATCGTGGTGTCGTCGCGCGGCGGCGTGCGCCAGGACGCCAACGCCCTGGACCTGCATGAGCAGACCGTGGACGTGGTGTTCCGCTTCCTGGGCCTCACCGACATCACGTACGTGCGCGCCCACGGCCTGGCAATGGGCCCCGAAGCCCGCGAAGCCAGCCTGGTCGCCGCCAACGGCGCCGTGGCAGCCCTGGCAGCCTGATCCCGGCACGGCGGCCTCGCGCCGCCCAGTCCAGCGTCGAGCGCAAAACGCCCGCCCGCAGTCATGCCGGCGGGCGTTTTGCATTCCTGCGTTTCAGCCCGCGCACCTTGCAGCGCCGCGCCCAGCCACGGATTTTCGCAGGCGCGAGCCGGCTATGCCCATTGCGCGATCGGGTCTATGATGGTTCCGAACGCCTGAGCGGTTTCGGTGCATGTCCATCCAGGGGGAAGCCCGCGCGGCCTTGTTGTGCAGGCCTGGGTCGGAACCTGTCCGCAATCCACACGCCACGGCCAGCCGCCGCCCAAAGCGGCATCCGCGGCAGATGCATAGTCCGATCCGGGAGCCCGCATGTCCTCTGCCCTGCTGCCTGCCAGCGCCGTGCATCCTCCGCACGAGCCAGCCCTGCTGTCCCAGTACCGCCACGTGCGCGCGGCTACCGAAGCCATGGTCGCCGACCTGACCGACGCCGACGCCACGGTACAGTCCATGGACGACGCCAGCCCCGCCAAATGGCACCTGGCGCATACCACCTGGTTCTTCGAGGAATTCGTGCTGACGGCGCGTATCCCGGACTACGAGCCGGTCGATCCGCAGTATCGCTACCTGTTCAACTCCTATTACGAATCCGTCGGCGCCCGCCACCCGAGGCCACGCCGCGGCCTGCTGTCGCGGCCGTCGCTCGACGAGATCCTGGCTTACCGCGAGGCGGTCGACGAAACCATGCTCGGGCTGCTGACCAGCGCGCAAACCGATGCCGAGGCGGCGCTGATCGAGCTTGGCCTGAACCACGAGCAACAGCACCAGGAACTGCTGCTGACCGACATCCTGCATCTGTTCGCGCAAAACCCACTGAAGCCGGCCTTCGCGCCGGAGCTGCTGGCGCCCGTGATCGCCGATCCGCGCCCGGCGGCGGAATGGATCCGCTTTGCCGGTGGCGTGGTCGCCATCGGCCATGACCGCGACGGCTTTGCCTTCGATTGCGAAGGCCCGCGGCACAACGTGCTCCTGCAGCCTTACCAGTTGTGCTCGCACCCGGTCAGCAACCACCAGTGGTTTGAATTTATCGAGGATGGCGCCTACCGGACTGCCGGACTGTGGCTGTCGGATGGATGGCGCTGGGTGTGCGAACACGGCATCGAGGCACCGCTGTACTGGGAGGAGCGCGAAGGCACCTGGTGGCAAATGAGCCTGCGCGGCATGCAGCCGGTGGATCCGGATAGCCCGGTCACGCATATCAGCTTCTACGAGGCCGATGCCTTTGCCCGCTGGGCCGAGCGCCGCCTGCCGACCGAGGCGGAATGGGAGCACGCCGTGCGCAACCTGCCGGCTACCGGGAATTTTGTCGAGGGACGCGTGCTGCGGCCGCTGCCCGATCGCCAGAATACCTCCGGCGTGCTGCGGCAGATGTTCGGCGACGTGTGGGAATGGACTGCCAGCCCCTTCCAGCCCTACCCGGGCTTCCGGCCTAGCGCCGGCGCGGTGGGGGAATACAACGGCAAATTCATGTGCAGCCAGATGGTGCTGCGCGGCGGTTCCTGCGTCACGCCGGAGTCGCATATCCGCGCCAGCTACCGCAACTTTTTCTACCCGCACCAGCGCTGGCAGTTCACCGGCGTGCGCCTGGCCGACGACGCCTGAACACCTGAACGCTCGATCGCCTGAGCAGTAACCAGGCAAAAACGCGCCGGGTTTTGGCCCGGCGCGTTTTCACTAAGTCAGTTCCAGCCCTTTTGCGGAGGCTGCGCGCTTAATGGCGTCTGCGGATACAGCTTCTGCCAGCGCGACTTCAGCCCCTGCGCGATCTCCTTCTGGTGATAGCGCTCGGCAAAATCGATCACGGTCATGCCCTGCTGGTTCTTCAGGCGCATGTCGGCACCTTCGTCCAGCAGCAACTTGACCGTCTCGATATGCCCGCCGCGCGCCGCCATCATCAGCGGCGTGCTGCCATTGGGGCTCTCCGCGTCGATATAGGCGGCGTGGTCGACCAGGAACTTGACGATCTCGTTGTTGCCGTTGGTCGCGGCGTAATGCAGCGGCGTCCACCCGGTCTTGTTGATCTCGACCTCCATCTGGTCGACCATCAGCTTGACCAGGTCCAGTTCGTTCTGCAGGCTGGCCATCATCAGCGGTGTCTCACCGGCCGCATTGGTCTTGTCGAAATCGATGTCCTTGGCGCGGATCAGCGCCTCCGCCACCTTCAGCGACTTCTCGCGCAATGCCACCACCAGCATGGGATTGCCCTTGGCATCCACCAGGTTGGGGTCGACTCCGCGCGCCAGCATCTTCTGGGCGGCCTTGACGTCATCGAACTCCACCGCATGGCGCATATCGTCCACAGGCGCGGCCCAGGCCACGGCGCCCACCAGCATGGCCGCAACGGCGGCGAGGCGTCGGACAGTAATCATGTTAAGCATGAGATTTCCTATCTATATGCTTGAAAAGACGGAAGAAATTATCCGACGTATGTTCCGCGAGCGCCTCAACCGGCATGCCACGCAGGTTGGCGATGAACTCACCCACATGGCGCACCCATGCGGGCTGGTTGGTCTTGCCGCGGTACGGCACGGGTGCCAGGTATGGCGAATCGGTCTCGATCAGCATGCGGTCCAGCGGGATCTTGCGCGCCGTTTCCTGCAACTCCACCGCATTCTTGAAGGTGACGATGCCGGAGAACGAGATGTGGAAGCCCTCGTCCAGCGATTGCCGGGCGACCTCCCAGTTCTCGGTGAAGCAATGCATCACCCCGCCGGCTTCGCCCGCGCTTTCCTCGCGCATCACGCGCAAGGTGTCTTCGGCGGACGAACGGGTATGGATGATCAGGGGCTTGCCGGTTTGCCGCGCGGCGCGGATATGGGTGCGGAAACGCTCCCGCTGCCATTCCATGTCCGCGATGCTGCGGCCTTCCAGCCGGTAGTAATCGAGCCCGGTCTCGCCGGTACCGACCACCCGCGGATGCGCCGACAGCGTCAGCAGGCGCTCCAGCGTGGGCTCCTCGCCCTCCTCATAGTCGGGATGCACCCCGACGGTGGCGTACAGGTGCGGATGCTGCTCGGCGAGCGCCAGCACGCGCGGAAAATCTTCCAGCGTGACCGAAATGCACAGGGCATGCGATACCTGGTTGGCGCGCATGTTCTCCAGCAATTCGGGCAGGCGCGCGGCCAGGTCGGGGAAATCTAGATGACAGTGGGAATCGACAAACATTGGGGCGGTTTCCGGATAGAGACGCCGCCGCGGGCGGCGCCACCCGCCATTGTATCCGGTCGTGCCAGCGAGCCAGCGTGCCCGGTGCCTGGCGGCGCTTGGCTGGCGAGCTCCTACTCGGCCGGCTTGGTCAGATGCCGGCCGAGGATGATCAGGTCGCGCTCGACCCCATCGAGCACAGCCACGCGCGGCAGGTTGCCCCAGCGCTCGAAGCCCAGCGAGGCGAACAGGGCCAGGCTGGGCGCGTTATGGCCAAAGATGAAGCCCAGCAGCGTATTGACCCCGATCAGCGGCGCATGCGCGATAGCCTGCTGCAGCAGGTAGCGCCCCAGGCCCTGCCCGCGGCGGGTGGCATCCAGGTAGATCGAGACTTCGGCGGTGGCGCCGTAGGCCGGGCGTCCATAAAAGTCGGAAAAACTGAGCCACCCGGCCATGCGCCCTTCACCGTCCTCGGCCACCCACAGCGGACGCCGCTCCGGCTGATGCTCATCGAACCAGGCCTGGCGCGATTCCACCGCCACGGGCTCGGTGTCCGCAGTGACCATGCGTGAAGCGACGGTGCTGTTGTAGATGGCGACGATGCTGGCCAGGTCGCGCTGCAGCGCGGGCCGCACGGTAAAGGCGGAATCACTCATTGTTGAATTTCTTCTCGGACGGGCCAGAAAATTTGGCAAAAATCAACCATATCAAATACTTAAACCACAAATCTGAAGTCAGTTATAACGTCTGACTGGGCCGACCGGACTCAATGGTCTTGCCCAGGATCTCTTCCACCGCGCGGCGCAGGTTGCGGCCGTTGTCGTCATCCGGCAGGTGAATCCCGATGCCAGGCGTCTTGTTGGGCGTGCCGACCGGGGTAATCCATGCCACGTGGCCGGCAATCTGGTACTTCTGCGGCCGGTCCACCAGCGAAAGCACCAGGAAGACCTGCTCGCCCAGCCGGAAGGGCCGGTTGCTCGGGACAAAGATGCCGCCGCGGTGCAGGAACGGCATGTAGGCCGCATAGAGGCCCGCCTGGTCCTTGATCGACAGCGAAAGCACGTTGGGCCGGGAAGCGGCACCCGGGACCGTCGGCGCCCCGATACCGCCGGCGGCGGCCAAGCCTGCGGCTCCGGGAACGCTGGCGCCCCGTGCCCCTGTCACCTCTGTATTCATGACTGACCCCTTGTTACTGACTGTTGGCCTTCAGGCCATATTGGATTTGTTCAACGTCTTGGGCTTACTGAAACAACTGCCGGTATTCCAGAAACACGGCCTCCATCACCAGCCGAGCCGCCAGCGGATGGTTCTCGCTGCGGCGATGGCCCACCAGCCGCGTGGAGAACGCCTGCAACCGGTGCGCATCGGTTGCCTGTGCGCAACGCGCCAGGGCTGCCTGCTCGCGCGGAAAATAACGCGGCCCTGGCGTTGCGGCCAAGCGGGCCGACAGCAGATCGTACGTCCAGCGCTGCAGGATGCCAAGCACCGACGGCACCGGCAGCTTCTGCACCTGCTCGGCCGCCGCCAGCGCATCGAAGCCAGCGCCTGCGCCAAGCTGGCTCACCAGCCAGCGCTGCATCGGCTGCTCCTCAGCCTCGGCGGCATGCAGCGCGGTCAGCGGGGAGCCACCGGCCAGCGCCAGCTGCGCCTCGGCGTCTCCCACGCCCTGGCTGCTCAGCCAGCTCATGGCCGCATCGGCCGTGGGCCGTTGCACGGAAAACTGGCGGCAGCGCGACAGGATGGTGGGCAGCACACGATCCAGCCGGTCGGTCACCAGCAGGAACACGGTGGACGGCGGCGGCTCCTCCAGCGTCTTGAGCAAGGCGTTGGCGCCCTCATGCTGCAAGGCGTCGAGCGGATACACCACCACCAGGCGCAAGCCGGCGCGGTGCGTGCCGATGCCGACCGTTTCGATCAGGGCTCGCACCTGCTCCATGCGGATGACCTTGCTGGGCACCTTCTTCTTGCCGCTTTCATCCGTCTGCGCGTCGTCCGTCGCCTCCATGGCCTCCGGGCGCACCACGCTGAAGTCCGGGTGGTTGCCCTGGCTGAACCAGTGGCAGGCCGAGCATGTGCCGCAAGGCTGCCCGTCGGGGCGCGGCGTCTCGCACAGCAGTCCCTGGGCAAAATGCAGCGCCAGGTCGCGCTTGCCGATGCCTTGCTGGCCGTGAATGAGCAAGGCATGCGGGAGCCGCTCGCGCAGCGCGTTCAGCCGTTGCCAGTCTTCTTTCTGCCAGGGATAAAGCATGCGGATCAGTGAGTTAGGGTTGAAACTTCGTGTAACTACGCACGTGGGGCGAGCAATAGGCGATGGCAGGCTCGGCCAACCCCATCACTATCAATATTCCCGAATCACGCTGCCAATTCAAAGCGTTGCGAGGATTTTCTCAAGCTCTACCTGAATCTCGGGAATGCTCCGGGTCGCGTCGATGACCCGGAAACGCTGCGCGGATTCCGCCGCGCGGCGCAGGTATTCCTGCCGCGTGCGCTCGAAGAAGGCACGCGACTCGGCCTCGAACTTGTCGGGCTCGCGTGCGCCGGCCAGGCGCGCGCTGGCGGTTTCCAGCGGCACATCGAACAACAGCGTCAGATCGGGCTGCAGGCCATCCTGCACCCAGGCCTCCAGCACTTCGAGCCGTGCGCGCGGCAGGCCCCGGCCACCGCCCTGGTAGGCAAAGGTGGCATCGGTGAAGCGGTCGGAAACCACCCAGTCACCG
Organism: Cupriavidus sp. GW822-FHT02D05; assembly: GCF_058802485.1. Taxonomy (NCBI): domain Bacteria; kingdom Pseudomonadati; phylum Pseudomonadota; class Betaproteobacteria; order Burkholderiales; family Burkholderiaceae; genus Cupriavidus; species Cupriavidus sp. GW822-FHT02D05. The sequence goes on from NZ_JBXAOE010000025.1 coordinate 41,180, forward strand.
CGCGTCAGCGCGGGTTCGATGACTTCGGCAATATGTTCGCGGCGGGCGGCGAACATCAGCAAGGCCTCGGTTTCGAGATGCATCTTGCGGTGCAGCAGCAACTGCCGCAGATCCTCGCCAAGCGGAGTGCCGCCGGGCTCACGGGTGGTAACGACCGATGCATTACCTGCCAGGCGGGCGCGCAGGCGGTCCGCCACCCACTCCACGTGGGTGCTCTTGCCGGCACCGTCGATGCCTTCGAATGTGATGAATTTTCCGCGCATGGGGAGACTTATTTGCCGCGCTGGTATTTATCTACCGCGCGGTTGTGTTCGGGAAGCGAGTTGGAGAAATGGCTGCTGCCGTCGCCGCGCGCCACGAAATACAGTGCGTCGGACGGGGCCGGCGCGGTGGCGGCGGCCAGCGAGGCCAGCCCGGGCAACGCGATCGGGGTGGGCGGCAGGCCGTTGCGCGTGTAGGTATTGTAAGGGGTGTCGGACTGCAGGTCGCGCTTGCGGATATTGCCCTCGAACGCCTCGCCCATGCCGTAGATCACCGTGGGATCGGTCTGCAGCATCATGCCCTTCTTGAGCCGGTTGACGAACACGGCCGCAATCAGCGCTCGCTCGGCCTGCTGGCCGGTTTCCTTCTCCACGATCGAGGCCATGATCAGCGCATCATAGGGCGACTTGTACGGCAGGTCAGGCGCCCTGGCGTTCCAGGCGTCGGTCAGGCGCCGCTGCATGGCGCGATAGGCATGCTTGTACAGTTCGAGATCGCTGCTGCCGCGGGCAAACAGGTAGGTGTCGGGGAAAAACAGGCCCTCTGGCGCCGGCTCCGGCGCGCCGATGGCCTTCATCAGCTCCGCGTCCGACAAGCCGCGGCTATCGTGCTTGAGCGCCGGATGCGCATCCACGGCGGCGCGCATCTTGCGGAATTCCCAGCCTTCGATGACGGTCAGCACATAGTGGTTGACCTCGCCCCGGGCGATCTTGCCGATCACCGACAGCGGCGTGGCGCTGCTGTCGAACTCGTAGCCCCCGGCCTTGAGGTCGGCGCCATGGCCGGTCAGCCGCACCAGCAGCGCGAACAGGCGGGGGTCCATCTGCACCCCGCCACGCTGGATCTGGCGGCCAACGCTGGCCACGCTGGAATTGGGCTTGATCACCACCTCAATGGGCGAGGCTGTCAGCGCGAGCGGGCGATTGGCCCACCAGGCAAAGGCGCCGGCGGCGGCAATCGTGAAAATCACGGCGACCAGCAGCAGCCGCAGGAAAAGACGTTTCATGTAAAAGAGAAAGTAGCGGCGCACAATGCACCGCGGCAAAGCCGGGCTCACCCAGTGTCGACCATGGGCATCCCGGCTGAAATGGCGACAGCCTCATATAATACCGGGAGCCTTGCACCTTTAGCCGCTTGTAGCTCCTTGCACCTTCCATCCGGCGCTCCCGTGCGCCCCTTGCTTGCGATACCTGCCATGAATGCCCCTGCCCCAGACCGTGCCACCCAGTTCGAAGCCGTGCGCCAAAGCGGAGTCGTCTGCCGACCCGCGCACCTGGGCCTGATCCGGGTTGCCGGCGAAGACGCCGGCAGTTTCCTGCATACCCAGCTGACCAATGCCGTGGATGACCTGGACGCCGGCACCGCCCGCCTGGCCGGCTACTGCTCGCCCAAGGGACGGCTGCTGGCCAGCTTCCTGATGTGGCGTGACGAGGAAGGCATCGTCCTCCAGTTGTCCGCCGACCTGCAGCCCGCTATCCAAAAGCGCCTGTCGATGTTCGTGCTGCGCGCCAAGGCCAAGCTGTCCGATCTCACGCCGGCCCGCGCCGTGCTGGGCGTCGCAGGTGCCAATGGCGCCACCGCCCTGCAGGCGGCCGGTCTGCCCGCCCCGGCCGAGCCCTGGGCCAGCGCCGCGGCCGCCAGCGCCACCGTGATCCGGTTGGCCGACGGCGCCGGCCTGCCACGCTGGCAGGTCGTGCTGCCGGCCGAGCAGGCCGACGAAGTCCAGGCTGCGCTGTCGGCGCAGCTGGTGCCGGTGGATGCCGTGGTGTGGGACTGGCTGGAGGTGCAGGCCGGCGTGCCGCGCATCGCCGCAGCCACGCAGGAGCAATTCGTGCCTCAGATGATCAACCTGGAACTGGTCGGCGGCGTGAGCTTTCGCAAAGGCTGCTATCCGGGCCAAGAAATCGTTGCGCGCAGCCAGTACCGCGGCACGCTCAAACGACGCATGTGGCTGATCCACGGCGAAGGCGAGGTGCCGGGCGCGGCCACGGAGATCTTCCGCCCCGAGGATCCTGAGCAGCCCTGCGGCATGGTGGTCAATGCGGCCGCCGCGCCACAAGGCGGCTGGGATGGCCTGGCCGAACTGAAGATCGATGCGGTGGGTGGCGCCCTGCACCTGGGCAGCGCTGCCGGCAGCCCGGTGCGCGTGGGCGAGCTGCCCTATGCGGTCCCCTTCGGCGACGCCGCCTGAACCCCTGGCAACACTGGGAATAGCCATGAGCGACCACCTGTACGTCTATTTCAGGGTACCGGAAGCCCGTGCCGATGAGGCCATCGCGCACTGGCACCGCTGGATGGAGACCGTTGCCGAAGCGAGCGGAATTGGTGGTACGCTCTTACGCAGGCCCGAGGCGCGCGACGGCATGCAGACCTGGATGGAAGCCTACGCCGATGTGCCGCCAGCCTTCGACCAGCTGCTCGACGGGCTGTGGCGGCAAAGCGGGCTGCAGCAGTGGATCAGCGGCGAGCGGCAGGTGGAGCGCTTTGTCGATATCGACCAGCTCTGAGCGTTGCCGTGGAACGGCCCCGCCGCGCTGGTCCCTGAATGACGAAGCCGATGATTGAATCGCAGTCAATGCAGTGAATGTGGCAACCGCAGTGAATGCAGCAAAGGAAGCGCTATGTGCTTGATTCTGGTGGCCTGGCAATCGCACCCGGACTATGCCCTGGTGGTGGCCGGCAACCGCGACGAGTTCTATGCCCGCCCGGCGGCGCCCGTGCATTGGTGGGAAGACGCCCCCCAGGTGCTGGCCGGACGCGACATGGCGGAAGTGATCGGCGAGCCAGGCACCTGGATGGGCCTGGCCGGCGACGGCCGCTTTGCCGCCCTGACCAACTACCGCGCCCCGTCCGAAAAACGCACCGATGCGCGCTCGCGCGGTGAGCTGGTTGCCGGATTCCTACGTGGCGACAGCGATCCGCAATCCTATCTGTCCGGGCTGGTGCCCCGCACCGGCGCCTACAACGGCTTCAATTTGCTGGCGTGCAACCTGCGCGAGCTATGGTGGTACAGCAACCGCGGCGCCTCGCCCTATCCGCAGCGCCTCAAGCCCGGCATCTATGGCCTGTCCAACGCCTTGCTGGATACGCCGTGGCCCAAGGTGCGCAGCCGCGTCGGCGCGCTCGCCGAAACACTCGCCGCCGACACCGGCCTGGCCGGCGCCAGCATCGAACCCTATCTCGACCTGCTGGCCAACGATCGCCAGGCCTTGGATTTCGAGCTTCCGCGCACGGGGGTGACCCCGGAGTGGGAAAAACTGCTGTCCTCCGCCTTCATCCGCTCGCCCAGCTATGGCACCCGCGCCAGCACCGTGCTGCGCGTGCGCCATGACGGCCGCTTCGAGCTTAGCGAACGCAGCTTCGACGCCAACGGCCGCACCGGCGAGGTGTCCTACCGCGGGCACCTGCGCGTTGCCCGCGACGCCGGCTCGGTGCAAGCGCCGCGCTAAGGCTAAGGCGGGCGCGCTCAGTACTGCTGGGCCGCCAAGCCGGTTGGGCGCAATGCCACGTTCAGCGCCCGGATCGCGGCGGGGTCATTGCGCACTGCCAGCAGCCATGCATCCTCGAAATGCCCGATCTCCAGCAATTGCATGCCGTGCGGCGCCAGTTCGCGGTTGACGTGCGCCAGGTAGAGCGCGGCGGGCTCCATATCGAAATCAAAGTCGTCGCCACCTAGCGGAATGCCGTCTTCGTCGTAGAGGTCGTCGACATCGATGGCCGAGACCCCCGCCGCGCGCAGCGTGGCGAGGCGCGCCACGGCCTGCACGCCCAACGTGCTGAAATCCTGCCAGTCCACCTTGACCAGGCAATGCTCCGCCAGCCAGGGCTGCAACCATACCGAGAGCAGGCCTTCGCCGGCGGGCGGCTCGCCCGGCGGCGCACGGTCGAGGTCTAGGGCGGGCGTGGCATCGGCCAGGGCCTGGAGCAGGCGGGAACGGATTTCAGACATAGACAAGATCAACGCGAAAGCGACGGCAAAAACAAAGACCGCGATGGTACAGCGTAGGCGGCTGGCTGCAAGCCCCGCAAGTGATCGCTCCATTCAGGCCACAGCCGCCAGCCTGGCCGGCAATGCAGCCCGAACCGCCTCGCTCACGATGCCTGCCAGCCGGGTGGCGGGTGCCTCCAGCTCGGCATCCTTGCGGTAAAGCGCCAGTGCCAGCGAGGGCAACGCAGGCAGCCCGCCCTCGCCCGGCTCCCAGGCCCGCACGGACGGCGGCAAGCCCATGCCGGTGCGGATGGTCAGCCCCAGCCCAGCCCCCGCCCCTGCCCACAACCCGCCCAGGCTCGCGCTGCTGAAAGCCACCCGCCAGGCAATGCCGGCGCGGTCCAGGGCGGCCGTGCCCGCCGAGCGGAAACGGCATGGCGGCTCGAATGCCACCAAGGGCAGCGGTCCGTCGCCCTGCCACGGCGCACGCGCGGCGGCGGGCCCGATCCAGCGCATCGGCAACATCGCCACCTGCTCCACATGCGGCATGCGCACGCCATCGTCCCACGCCAGCGCCAGGTCCAGGCGGCCGGCGGCCACGCTGTCCAGCAGCTCGGTGTTGCGCGCCACGCGTGCCTCGATCTTCACCTTGGGGTGCGCGCGGGCGAACCGGCCGAGCACCTCGGGCAGCAGCACCTCGCCAAAGTCCTGCTGCAGGCCGAACCGCACCCAGCCCTCCAGTGCCACGCCGTGCACGGCGGCCGCGGCCTCGTCGTTGAGTTCCAGCAGCCTGCGGGCATAGGCCAGCATGGTCTCGCCCGCCTCCGTCAGCGCCAGTCCCCGCCCGGCCTTGCGAAAGATCGCCGTGCCCGACTGCTCCTCCAGCTTCTTGAGCTGGGCGCTAACCGCCGAGGTAGAGCGGCCCAGCCGGTCGGCGGCCCGGGCATAGCTGCCGAGCTCCATGCCCACGACGAAGCTGCGCAGTACATCAAGGTCGAAGTTCACCGCTGCCATGTCAAACCATCCTGTTATTTGGGATGTTTAATCAATAATTATCTGATATTCAGGATCATTCTGCGGCGGCAGAATCAGGGCGTCAAGGCTTGCCTATGCCGTTTTCCCAAGGATGATCCCGTGTCCCGCGCTCCCGCCCCGCTCCCGTTTGCCGCTGTGCCTGCCCCTGCCGGCGCAGCCCTCGCCCCACGCCATGGCCCGGGCCATCGCTGGAAAGTGCTGGCCCTCGGCTTCGCGGCCAATGCCAGTTTTGCCGCAGCGTTCTCGGGCATTCCCACCACCGCGGTGCTGATGCGCGCCGGCTACCGGATCAGCGATGGCGAGCTGGGTTTTTGCCTGGGCATGATGGGACTTGGCATTGCGGCGAGCGAAGTGCCGTGGGGCTTGCTGACCGACCGCTGGGGCGACCGCCGCGTGCTGCTGACCGGCTTGATGGCCACCGCGCTGTGGCTGGCACTGATGGCGGTGTTCGTGGCGCCGCTGCCCGGCCATATCCCGGGCAATGCCATGCTGGCGCTAGGCCTGTTGGGTCTGGGCCTGCTGGGTGGCAGCGTCAACGGCTCCAGCGGCCGCGCCGTGATGGCATGGTTCCGCGAAGGCGAACGGGGCCTTGCCATGAGCATCCGCCAGACCGCGGTGCCCGCCGGCGGCGGGATTGGCGCGCTGATGCTGCCGCTGCTGGCGCAGTCCTTTGGCTTTGCCTCCGTCTACGGCGCGCTGGCGGTGTTCTGCGGCGTCACCGCGGCCTTTGCCTGGCACTGGATGCACGAGCCGCCGGCCGAGCCGGCGCGCGCTACGTTGCCCGCAGGCAGCGTGGCCGGCAAGGCAGGGCCCGGCCCGCTGAGAAGCGCGCAGGTCTGGCGGCTGGTGAGCGGCATGGGCCTGATGTGCGTGCCACAAGTGGCTGTGCTGACGTTCGCAACGATCTTCCTGCACGATTTCAGCCACATCGGCATTGCCGCGGCGGGCATGGCCGTGGCGGCGGTTCAGGCAGGCGCTGCCGTCATGCGGGTGTGGAGCGGCCGCTGGACCGACCGCCATGGCAACCGCCGCGCCTATATGCGCGCCTGCAGCTTGCTGACCTTGCTTGTGTTCGCCACGCTGGCGGGACTGACCTGGCTGTGTGCCGCCACACCGGGCTGGCACGCCTTGCTGACGCCGGTGCTGATGGCATGCCTGGTGCTGGGCGGCATCTGCACTTCGGCCTGGCATGGTGTGGCCTTCACCGAGCTGGCGACGATCGCGGGCGCCAGCCGCGCAGGCACCGCGCTCGGGCTGGGCAATACCTTTGCATTTTCGGGCTTTTTCCTGGTGCCGCTGGCGATCCCGGCGATAGCCGCCGGCTATGGCTGGGCGGCCGTGTGGCTGGCGGCCAGCGCGAGCGCCCTATTGGCGCGGCCCTTGTTTGCTCGGCAGGCCCGCGCCTGACGACAAGCCGCCCGTCGCGTTCAGCGCAGCAATTTGCGCATTTCCACGTGAGCAATGCCGGCCTCTTCAAATTCCTCGCCGACCTGCTCGAAGCCCACACGCGCGTAAAACGGTGCCGCATAGCGCTGCGCATTGAGCACCAGCTCAGGGTAGCCAAGCTCCGCGGCCTTGGCCATCAGCGCATCCAGCACCCTGGCGCCGACGCCGCTGCCGCGCGCGGGCTTGAGCACCGCCATGCGGCCGATGTGGCCATCCGGCAGCAGGCGGCCTGTGGCCAGCGCACTGCCGTCCTCGGCCAGCGCCAGGGCGTGCCAGCTCGGCTCATCCCATTCGTCCCATTCCAGCTCCACCGGCACGCCCTGCTCTTCGACGAAGACGGCATAGCGGATGGCGCGCGCGGTATCGCGGGCTTCGGACCAGGGGGCGAGGCGGATGGTGATCGTCATAGTTGTTCGGTGCACAAAGCGCAAAGCGGTGAAAAAACTGCCAGAGGGGCGGACGCCATGATACTCCGGCCACGGCGGGGGCAAGCGACGCCGACCATTGCTGCAATGCCGCATGGAGAAAGGGATAGGGGTAATTCCCGATCCGCACTCTTCATCGAAAATTTGTATGATGACCATATTACCTAATCACCTGAGGCCTCCCGTGTTCCAGAAAGTCCCGGCCCGAGCCCTGACAGACACCGTTGCTGAACAACTGCTGGAGAAGATCGAAAGCGGTGCCTTCGGCCGTGGCGACAAGCTGCCCACGGAGGCGGTACTGTCCGAGGAATTCGGCGTCAGCCGCACTGTGATCCGCGAAGCCATCGCCCGGCTGCGCCACGAAGGCGTGGTGGAATCGCGCCAGGGCAGCGGCGTGTTCGTCACCGAGCAGGCCGGCATCCGGCCGCTACGGATCGACTACACCGATGTGGCCACGCTCGAATCGGTATTGCAGATCGTGGAACTGCGCCGGGCCATCGAGGCTGAGGTGGCCGCACAGGCGGCGCGCGACCGCACCGATGCCAGCATGACGGCCATCGACGCCGCACTGGCGCGCATCGATGCCGAGGAGGCCGCCGGCGGCGACGGCGTGGCGGCCGACGTGGCCTTTCACCGGACCATCGCCGAAGCCACCGGCAACCCGTTCTTTCTCAAGACGCTGGCGTTCCTGAGCCAGTACCTGGAAACCGCCACCCGCGTGACCCGTACCAACGAGGCACGCCGGGCGGATTTCTCGCGCCAGGTGCGCGAGGAACACCAGGCCATCGTGGCCGCCATCCGCGCCGGCGACGCGCTGGCCGCGCGCAACGCGGCCGAGACCCATATGTACAACGCGGCGCGGCGCCTGTCCCATGGCGGACAGCCCGAGACCGCTACCGACCTTGCCGACGCGCCCGCGCGCGGCCTTTCCCACTGATCGACTGATCCGCTGATCCGCTGATCCGCTGATCACCGCCCCCTGGCAGGAGTCTTCATGAGCAAATCAATTGGCGTCATCGGCCTCGGCGCGATGGGCAACGGCGTTGCGCACAGCCTGCTGCGCGCCGGCTTCAAGGTACATGCCTGCGACCTGCGGCCCGACGTGCTGCAGCGCTTTGCCGATGCGGGGGGCATCCCCTGCGCCAGCCCGGCCGAGCTCGGCGGCAAATGCGATGTGGTGGTCACGCTGGTGGTCAACGCCGCGCAGACCGAGGCTGTGCTGTTTGGCGAACAAGGCGCGGCAAGCAGCCTGCGCCCCGGCACGCTGGTGATCGCCAGCGCGACCGTGCCGCCGGGCTTCGCCGAGGCACTGGGCAAGCGGCTGGGCGAGCGCGGCATCCTGCTGCTGGACGCACCGGTCTCCGGTGGCGCCGCCCGCGCCGCCAGCGGCGAAATGACCATGATGACTTCAGGCCCGGCCGAGGCCTATGCACTGGCCGAGGACGTGCTGGCTGCCATGGCCGGCAAGGTCTACCGGCTGGGCGACGCGCATGGCGCCGGCTCCAAGGTGAAGATCATCAACCAGTTGCTGGCGGGCGTGCATATCGCCGCGGCGGCAGAAGCCATGGCGCTGGGCCTGCGTGAAGGCGTGGATGCCGATGCCCTGTATGAGGTCATCACCCACAGCGCGGGCAATTCGTGGATGTTCGAGAACCGCGTGCCGCATATCCTGTCGGGCGACTACACGCCGCTGTCCGCGGTCGATATCTTCGTCAAGGACCTCGGCCTGGTGCTCGATACCGCGCGCACCAGCAAGTTCCCGCTGCCGCTGTCGGCCGCGGCGCACCAGATGTTCATGATGGCGTCCAGCGCGGGACACGGCGGCGAGGACGATTCCGCCGTGATCAAGATATTTCCCGGCATCGAGTTGCCGGCGAAGAAGGCTGAGTGAGGCAAGCCAGCATGACTGCACAGAACCCTTCCTCGCGCGCCGTGCTTGGCTGCATCGCCGACGACTTCACCGGTGCCACCGACCTGGCCAACACGCTGGTGCGCAACGGCATGCGCACCGTGCAGACCATCGGCGTGCCGGCGGGCGGCGCGGCGCTGCCCGGCGTGGAGCAGGCCGATGCGCTGGTGGTCGCACTCAAGTCGCGCACCATCCCGGCGGCCGATGCCATCGAGCAATCGCTGGCCGCGCTGCGCTGGTTGCAAGCCCAGGGCTGCCGCCAGTTCTTTTTCAAGTACTGCTCCACCTTTGACTCCACCGACGCCGGCAATATCGGCCCGGTGACCGAGGCCCTGCTGGCGGCGCTTGGCAGCGACTTCACCATCGCCTGCCCGGCATTCCCGGAGAACGGCCGCACCATCTTCCGCGGCCACCTGTTCGTGGGCGATGTCCTGCTCAATGAGTCGGGCATGGAGAACCACCCGCTCACGCCGATGCATGACGCCAACCTGGTCCGCGTGCTGCAGCGCCAGAGCCAGGCCAAGGTGGGCCTGCTGCGCTACGACGCCGTGGCGCGCGGCAGCGACGCGGCCCGCCAGGCCATGGCCACCTTGCGCGGCGATGGCGTGAAACTGGCGATTGCCGACGCCGTAGGCGATGCCGACCTGCATACGCTAGGCGAGGCGTGCGCTGACCTGCCGTTGCTCACCGGCGGCTCGGGCCTGGCGCTCGGCCTGCCCGCCAACTTCCGCCGCGCCGGCTCGCTGCCGCAACGCGCGGATGCCGACAAAGTGGCGCCGGTGGCCGGGCCGGCCGTGGTGCTGGCCGGCAGCGCGTCCAAGGCGACCAATGCGCAGGTGGCGCAATGGCTTGTGGCCAAGCGCCCCGCCCTGCGCATCGACCCGCTCGCGCTGGCGCAAGGCGCACCCGTGGTTGAGGAGGCGCTGGCCCTGGCGGGCGCCCATGCGGAGCCGGTACTGTTCTACGCCACCACCACGCCGCAGGAGGTCAAATCGGTGCAGGCCGCCCTCGGCGTGGAGCGCGCCGGCCCTCTGGTCGAGCAGGCACTGGCGGACATCGCCGCCGCGCTGAAAGCACGCGGCACGCGCCGCTTCGTGGTAGCCGGCGGCGAAACCTCGGGCGCGGTGGTGCAGGCACTGGGCGTGCAAGCCCTGCGCATCGGCACGCAGATCGCGCCGGGCGTGCCCGCCACCGTCACGCTGGAAGCGCAGCCGCTGGCGCTGGCGCTCAAATCCGGCAATTTCGGCGGTGTGGACTTCTTTGACGAAGCGCTGCGCCAGCTTGGAGGGCAAGCATGAGCACCGAAGCCAGCCTGCGTGAAGAAATCTGCCGCATCGGCGCCAGCCTCTACCAGCGTGGCTACACCGTCGGCAGCGCCGGCAATATCAGCGCGCGCATGGAAGACGGCTGGCTGATCACGCCGACCGATGCCTGCCTGGGCATGCTGGACCCGGCCGCCATCGCGAAGGTGGACAGCGGCGGCAACTGGGTGGCCGGCGACAAGCCGTCCAAGACGCTGACCCTGCACCGCGCCATCTACGACAACAACCCCCAGGCCCATGGCGTGGTGCATACGCACTCCACCCACCTGGTGGCGCTGAGCCTGGCGGGCGCCTTGCAACCGGACGATGTGCTGCCGCCGATCACGCCTTACTACGTGATGAAGGTCGGGCATATCCCGCTGATTCCCTACCATCGCCCGGGCGACCCGGCGGTGGCGGCGCGCGTTGCCCAGCTTGCCGCCGAAGTGCGCGGCGTGCTGCTCGCGCGCCTCGGCCCGGTGGTGTGGGAGGCCACCGTCTCGCGCGCCGCCTTCGCGCTCGAGGAACTTGAAGAAACCGCCAAGCTCTGGCTGATGCTCAAGGACAAGCCTGACCCGCTCGACGAGCAAGCGCTGGCCGAACTGCGCGATACGTTCAAGGCGCGCTGGTAGGGACCACGCGCGCAGGTACGACAAAGCCCTAACAACAAAAACACAAGCAAAGCAGAACCGCCCGCCGCCCGCCCTCGCTAACGCCTGGGCCGCGGCAAGGGCAGCGTTCGCCCCCGGTTTGCCGCTAACAACGGAAATCAATCCGGAACCAAGCTGGAACCAAGCCGGGACCAAACCGATATACGGAGACAACCATGCATGCATCCACCCAGGCCGCGCTAACCGGCGCCGGCCAAGACATCGACCGCGACATCGAGAAACGCGCTTACAGCAAGGTGTTCTGGCGCATCATGCCGTTCCTGATGCTGTGCTACGTCATCGCTTACCTGGACCGCGTCAACGTGGGCTTCGCCAAGCTGCAGATGGCGCAGGACCTGGCGTTTTCCGAAACCGTGTTCGGCCTTGGCGCCGGGCTGTTCTTCATCGGCTACTTCCTGTTCGAAGTCCCCAGCAACCTGCTGATGCACAAGCTCGGCGCGCGCGTCTGGATCGCACGGATCATGATCACGTGGGGCATCATCTCGGCGCTGTTCGTCTTCGTGAAGACGCCCACCACCTTCTACATCATGCGCTTCCTGCTCGGCCTGGCCGAGGCGGGTTTCTATCCCGGTGTGATCCTCTACCTGACCTACTGGTATCCGGCCAACCGGCGCGCCAAGATGATCGCGCTGTTCATGTCGGGCATCCCGGTGGCTGGCATGCTCGGCAACCCGCTGTCGGGCTGGATCATGGATGCCTTCCATGACTACGGCGGCATGCGCGGCTGGCAGTGGATGTTCCTGATCGAGGCCCTGCCCGCGCTGCTGATCGGCATCGTCACCGTGTTCGTGCTCAAGAACGGCATCGACCAGGCGCCGTGGCTGGACGCCAACGAGAAGCGCGTGCTCAAGCGCAATATCGAGGAAGACGCGCGCCAGGCTGGCGCCTCGGGCACCGGCCACTCGCTCGGCGCCGTGTTCAAGGACAGCCGCGTCTGGTGGATGTGCATGATCTACTTCTGCTTTGTCACCGGGCAATATGCGCTGACGTTCTGGATGCCCACACTGGTCAAGACCAGCGGCGTTACCGGCAACCTCAATATCGGCCTGCTCAGCGCGATTCCGTTTATCTGCGCCATCGTGGTGATGAACTTCCTCGGCCACAGCGCCGACGCCCGGCGCGAACGCCGCTGGCACCTGATCGTGCCGGCGCTGATGGGCGCGGTGGGCTTTGCCATTGCCGCTTCGTATACCCACAATACCGTGGTGGCCATTGCCGCGCTGTCGCTCGCCGCCGCCGGCGTGCTGACCTGCGCCCCGCTGTTCTGGTCGCTGCCCACCGCCTTCCTGTCCGGGCTGGCCGCTGCCTCGGGCATTGCGGTGGTGAATTCGGTGGGCAACCTGGCGGGCTTTGTGGCACCGTACATGGTGGGCTACCTGACCGACCTCACCCACAGCACGCAGTCGAGCATGTATGTGCTGTCGGGCATGCTGGTGCTCGGCGCCGGGCTGGTCTGGTTCACGCCGGCCAAGCTGGTCAACCGCTAGGCCAAGAACTCAAGAACACAAGAACCCAAGAACAACGCACTTCTCCTGGAGCACCGCATGCCGCGTTTTGCCGCCAACCTATCGATGATGTACACCGAGCACGCCTTCCTGGATCGCTTCGCCGCCGCAGCGGCAGACGGTTTCAAGGCCGTGGAGTATCTCTTCCCGTACGAGCACGCTGCCGCGGAAATCCGCGCGCGGCTCGACGCCAACGGCCTGGCGCAAGCGCTGTTCAACGCGCCGCCGGGCGACTGGACTGCCGGCGAGCGCGGCATGGCCGCCCTGCCCGGGCGCCAAGCCGAATTCCGCGACGCCTTCGGCCGCGCACTGGAATACGCTGCCGTGATCGGCAATGACAAGATCCACGTGATGGCCGGCCTGGTGCCGGCCGGCGCGGACCACGGGCGCCATCGCGCCTGCTACCTGGAAAACCTGGCGCATGCCGCGCAGGCTGCGGCTGCACAAGGCATCACGGTCCTGATCGAGCCGATCAACGGACGCGACATGCCCGGCTACTTCCTCAACCGCCAGGACGACGGCCAAGCCATCTGCAAGGAAGTGGGCGCGGCCAACCTGAAGGTGCAGTTCGACTGCTACCACTGCCAGATCGTGGAAGGCGACCTTGCCGTCAAGCTCAAGCGCGACTTTGCCGGCATCGGCCACATCCAGATTGCCGGCGTGCCCGAGCGCCACGAGCCGGACCTGGGCGAGCTGAACTACCCGTACCTGTTCGACGTGATCGATGGCCTTGGCTATGACGGCTGGATCGGCTGCGAGTATCGTCCGCGCGCCGGTACCTCGGCGGGTTTGGGCTGGCTCAAGCCTTACTTGAAGGCCTGAGCGGCCGCTGTCTCCATGCCGCCCACGGCGGCACAACAGGAAAACGAACATGCAAGTACTGATCACCGGCGGGGCAGGCTTTCTTGGCCTGCAACTGGCCCGCCAGCTGTTAAAACGCGGCACCCTGGACATCGACGGCAAGCCCGTCGCCATCGCGGGCCTGACGCTGCTCGACGTGGTAGCACCGCCTGCGCTGAACGACACGCGCGTGCGCGTGGTCACCGGCGACTTGTCGGATCCCGCCGTGCTTGCGCAGGCGATCGACGAACACACCGGCGCGGTGTTTCACCTGGCGGCAGTGGTCAGCGGCCAGGCCGAGGCGGATTTTGACCTGGGCATGCGCGTGAACCTGGATGCCGCGCGCGCGTTGCTGGAAACCTGCCGGGCGCTTCACGTGAAACATGGCAGCCGGCCACGCGTGGTGTTCACCAGTTCGGTGGCGGTGTACGGCGGCACCCTGCCCGCTGTGGTGCAGGACGATACCGCGCTCAATCCGCAATCCTCCTACGGCGCGCAGAAGGCCATCGGCGAGCTGCTGCTGTCGGACTACAGCCGCCGCGGCTTTATCGACGGCCGCGTGCTGCGCCTGCCGACCATCAGCGTGCGGCCAGGCAAGCCCAATGCCGCGGCATCGTCGTTCGCCAGCGGCATCATCCGCGAACCACTGGCAGGCGTTGCCGCCAATTGCCCGGTCTCGCCGGAAACGCCGCTGTGGCTACTGTCCCCGCGCGGGGCGATTGCCGCGCTGGCGCGGGGCATGGAGATCGATGGTGCCGAGCTTGGCGAACGCCGGACGGTGAACCTGCCCGGCTTGTCGGTCACGCCCAAGGAGATGGTGGCGGCGTTGCGACGCGTGGCCGGCGACACCGTGGCGAATCGCGTGAGCTGGGAGCGCGAGGCGCGCATCGAGAATATCGTCGGCACCTGGCCTGCCGCATGGAATACGGAGCGCGCGCTGGCGCTGGGGTTCCAGGGCGACGAGGATTTCGATGCAGTGATCCGGGCTTATATCGAGGATGCGGGCATAGCGGCGCGTTGAACCCGCAGACGCGTCTTGGCGGCGCTGGCTTGCACGCAGGCCAACGCTGCCACACCTGAAACCACGAAAGCCGGACAGATCAAGCGTCCGGCTTCACCATTTCATACGCCGTGATCGTTTCCCGCACCGGTCCCGGAATCGGCGCCGACTTCTGCGTAGCGGGATCCGCGCAGACATAGACGATCTCGCCCGTGACGAGGTGCTCGTCGCCGCGGTACATCTCCACGCGGAACAACATGCTGGAGCGGCCCAGGCGCGCAATCCGCCCCCGGATCTCCAGCATGTCGTCAAAGCGCGCGGACGCGTGATACTCCAGCGTGGACTTCACCACGAAGATATCCACGCCGTGCGCGTGCAGCACATCCTCCGGATACCGGATCCCCACCGCCCGCCAGTACTCCGTCACGCAGATATCGCAGTAGGTCAGGTAATGCGCGTTGAACACGATCGATTGCGGATCCACTTCGGCCCAACGCACGCGCAGCGGCATGCTGTGACGGAAATCTTCCTTCGCCATGTCAGCGTCCCTCCTTGATTGCCGGCCGGATACCGGCCTGATATGAAAACGGCGCCGGCCCCGGACAGGGCGGCGCCGGCATAAAGCGGCTAAGTCAGGCTTATTGCGGCTTGTTCAGCCCCAGCTTGTCAATGATGGCCTTCTCTTTCTTGACCGTATCGGCGGCGAAGTGCGCGTATTGCTCGCTGCTCATGTAGAACGGCTCCATGTCGAACTTGGCCAGCGCATCGCGGTAGTTCTGCATTTCCATGGCCTTCTTGAAGCCGTCGTGAAGCTTCTTCACGATCTTCGGATCGGTGCCCTTGGGTGCCACCACGCCGAACGGCGAGGTCTGCACGATGCCCAGGCCCAGCTCCTTCAACGTCGGCACATTGGGGAAGCGCGCCGAGCGCTTCTCGCCCCAGGTCGACAGCAGGCGCAGCTTGCCGGACTCCACGTACGGTGCCCAGGCCGGGGTGTCCGCCACCGACATCACGTGCCCGCCCAGCAGGGCCTGCATCGATTCCGAGTTGCCCTTGTACGGAATATGCGAGAACTGCACGTTCTGCTTCATGGCCAGCTCTTCCATGGTCAGGTGCAGCGTGGTCATCGAGCCCGGCGAGCCGTAGGTCAGGCGGCCCGGGTTGGCCTTGGCGTAGGCGATGTAGTCCTGCATGGTCTTGATCGGCGAATCCACCGGCACAACCAGGCCAAACGAGTAGCCGGCCAGGTTGATCACGTACGACAAGTCCTTGACCGGATCCCAGTTGATCTTGGTGGTGTACGGCAGGCGGTAGACCGGCATGGCCACCTGCGCCAGCGTGTAGCCGTCCGGCTGGGTCGATTGCATCAGCTGGGCGGGCAATACCCCGCCCGCGCCAGGCTTGTTCTCGATGATCACCGGCTGGCCGAGGATCTTGGAAGCGTTTTCCGCCAGCACGCGGAACGGCAGGTCGGTGGAACCGCCCGCGGTATAGCCGATGATCAGGCGAATCGGCCGTTGCGGGAAATTGTCCGCCTGCGCCAGGGCCGGCGCGCTGGCCAGCCCCAGGGTAGCCGCGGTGGCGGCGAGCGCGCCCGCATGGGCGAGGAAATGGCGGCGTTGCATGAGTCTGTGTCTCCTTTTGCTACTGCTACAAGTAATGCACTACACGTAAAGCCAATGAAACCGGGGGTTCTGCGACCGCTTCGATCTGGCTGCCGGCCCGTGCCGGCAAGTCCCGCTCAGCCGTCGAAGGCAGCGCGCAAGGCGGCGACCGCGTCGCCATGCGCGCCGGCCACCGCCGGGACAAAGCGTCCCAGCTTGAAAAAATCGTGGATCATGCCCTGGTAGTCGGCCAATTGCGCCGGCACGGCCGCGGCGCGCAGCTTGGCCGCGTAGGCCACGCCTTCGTCGTGCAGCGGGTCGTAGCCCGCCACGGCGATCCAGGCCGGGCAGCAACCGCGCACGTCGGCACCCGTGCCACCACCGTCCAGCGGGGCAAAACGCCAGTCGTCGCGGCTGGTTTCGCTGTCCAGGTATTGCGAGAAAAACCACTGGATCATCGGCGCGGTCAGCAGATAGCCCTCGGCCAGCGCGCGATGCGAAGGCGTGTCCTGGCGGGCGCAGGTGCCGGGATAGATCAGCATCTGCAGGACAGGCTCCAGGCCCAGATCCCGCGCGTGCACGGCGCAGGCGCTGGCCAGGGTGCCACCCGCGCTGTCGCCGCCCAGGGCGATACGGCCGGCATCGGCGCCCAGGCGCGCGGCCTCGGCGAACACCCACGCCATGACATCGAACGCATCGTTCGCCGCATGAGGAAACTTCCACTGCGGGCCAAGCCGGTAGTCCACCGACAGCACCATGCAATCCGCCTGCATGCACAGCAGCCGGCTCAAGGGATCGTGCGAGTTGACGCTGCCCACCGTGAAGCCGCCGCCATGGAAGTACACCAGCAAGGGCAACGGCTCGGCCCAGCTGGCCTCGCGCGGCGCATACAGCCGCACCGGGATGTCGTAGCCATCGCGCGCGGCTACCGTCAGGTTTTCCACGCTGTGTACGGCCAGCGGCGCGATATCCATGATGGGCGCGCTCTTTTCGTAGGCGGTCTTGGCGTCGGCCGGGTCCAGTTCGTGGATGGACGGACGCTTCACGCGCCCGATCAGCTCCAGCAACGCCGCCACCTGCGGGTCCAGCGGCACCGGCGGCATGCCGGGCAAGGCAGGCGCAGGCTGGGCGGGCGCAGCGGTGGAATCAGGCGGGACAGCGGACATGGACACTCAGAATCAGTAGCAACGAACCTTCGGCAGCAGCCGAATCTCCAGTGGCGTCAGCGCCGCTGGCGTTCGAATTGTGAACGATCGTTCGATTTTAGTATGATTCCAGATGTTTCTGCAGCAAAGCATATGAAATTTCCCTGGGGCTGGTCAGGGCGGCAGGTTTTGCGCGATCATCGACCATCGTCAGAAAAGCCAGAAGTCAGAAGCCAGAAGAAATAGAAAACCCTCATCGACGGAGACAGCATAGATGGCCTTCATTTATTACCTGACCCACATCCACCTGGATTTCGGCACCATCAGCCAGCTCAAGGCAGAGTGCGAGCGCATCGGCATCCGGCGCCCGCTGGTCGTCACCGACAAAGGCGTGGTTGCCGCCGGTGTGGCCCAGCAGGCCGTCGTGGCCCTGGGCGGCCTGCCGCACGAGATCTTCGACGAAACCCCCTCCAACCCGACCGAAGCCATGGTCAAGAAGGCCGCGGCGCAGTATCGGGATAGCGGCTGCGATGGGCTGATCGCGGTCGGCGGCGGCTCCTCCATCGACCTGGCCAAGGGCATCGCCATCCTCGCCACCCATCCCGGCGAGCTGACCACCTACGCCACCATCGAAGGCGGCAGCGCCAGGATCACCGAGCGCGCCGCGCCGCTGATCGCCGTGCCGACCACCTCGGGCACCGGCAGCGAGGTGGCGCGCGGTGCCATCATCATCCTGGAAGACGGCCGCAAGCTCGGCTTCCACTCGTGGCACCTGTTGCCGAAATCCGCCATCTGTGACCCGGGCCTCACGCTCGGCCTGCCGGCCGGCCTGACCGCCGCCACCGGCATGGATGCCATCGCGCATTGTGTGGAAACCTTCCTGGCGCCAGCCTTCAACCCGCCCGCCGACGGCATCGCCCTGGACGGCCTGGAGCGCGGCTGGAAGCATATCGAACGCGCCACCAGCGACGGCCAGGACCGCGACGCGCGCCTGAACATGATGAGCGCCTCCATGCAGGGCGCCATGGCCTTCCAGAAGGGACTGGGCTGCGTGCACTCGCTATCGCACCCGCTCGGCGGCCTCAAGGTGGACGGCAAGACCGGCCTGCACCACGGCACCCTGAATGCGGTGGTGATGCCAGCGGTGCTGCGCTTCAACGCCGACGCGCCCAGCGTGGTGCGCGACAACCGCTACGCCCGCCTGCGCCATGCCATGGGCCTGCCCCAGGACGCCGACCTGGCCCAGGCCGTGCACGACATGACCGCGCGCCTCGGGCTGCCCACTGGTCTGCGCCAGATGGGGGTCACCGAAGACATGTTCGACAAGGTGATCGCCGGCGCACTGGTCGACCATTGCCACAAGACCAACCCGAAAGAGGCCAGCGCCGCGGATTATCGGCGTATGCTGGCGGAATCCATGTAAGTGCCGCGGCGGGCCGGCAGCACAGGTGCGCGGAACAGCCGGGGCGATCCAGCTTTACCACCCAGCACGGAGAAGAGGTCATGACAGGGGAACACCTGCAGGTCTTGCACGGAGACATCACCCGCATGGAAGTCGACGCCATCGTCAATGCCGCCAATAGCGGCTTGCTCGGTGGCGGCGGTGTCGACGGCGCCATCCACGGAGCTGGCGGTCCCGCCATCATGGCCGCCTGTCGCGGCATTCGCGAAACCAAGGGCGGCTGCCCCACCGGCCAGGCGGTGATCACCACCGGTGGCCTGCTGCCCGCGCCTTACGTCATCCACGCGGTCGGCCCGGTCTGGCAAGGGGGCGACCACGGCGAAGACGCCCTCCTTGCCAGCGCCTACCAGGCCAGCATCGCGCTAGCCGCGCAGCACAAGCTGCGCACCATCGCCTTTCCCAATATCAGCACCGGCATCTACGGTTTCCCGCGCGAGCGCGCCGTGGACATTGCCATCGAGGCGGTACGCAAGGCCCTGGTGGCCGCACCCACCATCGAGCAGGTCAGTTTTGTCTGCTTTGATGACGAGAATTACCGGTTGTATCGGCACAGGTTGAGCTAAATGGCTGACGGGAAATCGGCATTCTCCTGCGATTTCCCGTTTTGCTGTCTTCCTCGCTGTCCCTGCCCTCGCTCCGGGAGTTCTTCTCACTCCTGGGCTAATTCGCCACCACCACCCCCTCCAACGCCAGCCCCACCGCGGCCTGCGCATGCAAAGCCGTGGTATCGAACACCGGCAGCGCCACATCATCCTGCCCGATCAGCAGCGCGATCTCGGTGCAGCCCAGAATCACCCCGCCCACGCCCTGCGCCTGCAAGCCGCCGATAATCCGCCGGTACACATCGCGCGAGGCGTCGCGCACGATGCCGTGGCATAGCTCGTCGTAGATGATCCCGTGGACCAGCGCGCGGTCGGCGGCGTCGGGGACCACGACTTCGATGCCGTGCTTGTCCTGCATGCGGCCGCGATAGAAGTCCTGCTCCATGGTGAAGGCCGTGCCAAGCAAGCCCACGCGCCGGATGCCGGCCGCGCGCAATGCTTGCGCGGTGGGATCGACGATATGGAGAAAGGGGATGTCGAGCGCGGCTTCCAGGACAGGGGCCACGCGGTGCATGGTGTTGGTGCAGAGCAGCACGAAATCCGCGCCGGCGGCCTGTACCTGCAGGGCGGCTTGCCGCATGGCTTCGCCGAGTTCGTCCCAGCGTTGCGCGTGCTGCAGTGCCTTGATCTGCTCGAAGCTGACCGTGACCATGACGCTGCGCGCGTTATGGTGGCCGCCGAGACGTTGTTTCATGTCCTGGTTGATCAGGCGGTAATACTCGGCCGAGGATTCCCAGCTCATGCCGCCGATCAGTCCGATCGTCTTCATCTTGACCTTCCTTGCGCACCGGCGCCGTCGAATCAGGTCAATGTAGCAGCAGGCGCCACCCCGCCCCATGCACAGTGCGGCGGTTTCCGACCGGGCCGGCGCAGGCGCGCATGCCTGACGCGGCCTGGCATGCACAACAAATCAGGGCAAAGCGCTCCGGATCAACAGGTTGATGCGCTCCGGCTGCTCGTGGATGACCCAGTGGGTGCCATCCGGAATGCGCTCCAGCCGCATGTCCGGGATGAACTTGTCCAGGCCATCCAGCAGGCTCTTGGGCAGCGCGGTGTCGCGCTCGCCCCAGACCACCAGCGTCGGCACGCGCACGGTGAAGGCGGCGGGATCGAGCCTGGAGATATCGGGAAGTGTCTCGCCAGGGCCCGGCGGATGCATGGGCGACGCGCGGTAATAGTTCACACCGCCGGTCAGCGAGTGAGAGCCGCCGGCGCCGGGCTGCGACCAGGCCGCGTGGTATTTCTCGCGGGTCTCGCCGGTAAACCAGGGCGCGGGCTGCTTGCCCTGCCCATTCAGGAAGCCCTCGAGCTTGGCGAAGCCGTCCGCCGCCAGCGCTTGTTCCGATCCCGGCTCGCGCAGCCAGTTCATATAGGCCGAGGCGGCTTGCTGCTGGGGATCGCTGGTCAGCGCCTTGGCAAACACATAGGGATGCGGCGAATTGATGATGACCAGCCGCTCCACCATCTGCGGAAACTGGATGGCCAGGTTCCAGCAGATTGCTCCGCCCCAGTCGTGCGCCACCACCACGCAATGCGAGTAGCCCAGCGCGTTGATGAACTGGACCAGGTCCTCGACGATGTGGCGGGGACGGTAGGCCTCGACTTCCGCGGGCTTGCTTGAGAGGTTGAAGCCGCGCAGGTCCGGCGCCACCGCGAAGTGGGTCTTGCCGAACTCGGCCAGCTGGGCTTCCCACTCGTACCAGAACTCGGGAAAGCCATGCACGAACAGCACCAGCGGCTTGCCGCGCTCGCCGGCGCTGGCGTAGTGCAGGCGCGTGCCATTGGGCAAGGTGGCGTACTGCAGATGGCGAATGACTGCAGGTTTGGTCATGTATTCCTCCCTTGCCGCAATGGCTGTCTCTGGTGGACTTGCTGCTGGCCGCACCTGGCGGCTCCCCCTCGGTTATCCGCGCAAGGCGGCGATGAGCCCGGCGCGCACTTCCGGCTTGTCGGCGAACGGGTCGCTTGGGTTGCGTTGGCTAATGATATCTTCGAAGCGCTGCCGCACGGGATCCAGTTGCTGCGGATGCGAGTAAATATAGAAGCCGTTGTCGCGGATGGCATCGAAGGTGAGTTGCGCCACTTCAGCGGCCGTGACCTTGCCCGAACTGACCGCTTTGTCCGACATGGCTTGCGACACCAGTTGCGAGCGCGTAGGCGGAGCGTCATTGGCCAGCCCGGCCGGCCGGTTGCGGCCCGATTGCGTGATGCCGGTCGGCACGAAATACGGGCACAGCACCGAGCAGCGCACCTGCTCGCTGACCAGGCTGAGATCCTGGTACAGCGATTCGGACAGGGAAACCACGGCATGCTTGGAGACGTTGTAGACGCCCATCGCGGGCGGGCTGAGCAAGCCGGCCATGGAGGCCGTATTGACGATATGGCCTTCGAACGACGGGTCCTTGGCCGCGGCCGCGAGCATCAGCGGGGTAAAGATGCGCACACCGTGGATCACGCCAAAGAGGTTGACGCCCAGCACCCACTCCCAGTCGCGCTCGGTGTTTTCCCACATCAGGCCGCCCGCGCCCACGCCGGCGTTGTTGAACAGCAGGTTGACCTGGCCAAAGGTGGCGATGGCGGCATCGGCCAGCGCCTGCACCTGCTCGGCCTTGGACACATCCACGCGCACGCCGATCACCTGCACGCCTTGCGCCTTGAATTCCGCCACGGCGCCATCCAGTGCGTCCTCCTGCACGTCGGCCAGCACCAGCTTCATGCCGAGTCCCGCACCCAGCTTGGCGAATTCCTTGCCGAAGCCCGATGCACCACCGGTGATCACTGCCACCTTGCCCTGGAATTGCTTCATGTTGTCTGCCTCTCGTTTGCTGTCGTTGTTATGGGGTTGCCTTGCCGCGCGGGTCTTAGCCCGCGTGCTGCACTTGATAGCCTTGGCGCGGGAAATGCACGTTGACCGCGCCCGCACGCGGGTCCTGGCGGCGCAATGTGGCACGGTGGGCGTCCAGCGCCACCAGCACGCCGGCCACGGGATCGCGCGCGTAATCCGTTGGCGTCACGGTGACCGCGTCGCCCGCTTCGAAGCCGCTGCCGGCAGCCACCCCGCCAGGCAACGCGGCCGGATCGGCGTGCCGTGCCACTTCTAGCGCCGACTCCGCGCTGACCACCCGCACCGTGCCATGGCCAAAGGCCTTCATGCGCGCATACCAGGCTTGCACCGCCGGATACGCATCCAGCAGCTTGGCCAGCTCGCTGGCGCGCTGGATGAACCAGATATTGTGGTACAGCGAAAAATCCGCCACCGACAGCTCGGCCCCGGCCACATGCGCCACGCCCGCCTTGAATTGCTGCTCGAGCCGCCCGAAGGTTTCATGCAGCATGGCGATGGCCTCGGGCAACGGCATGCGCAGCGCATTGGTCTCGCCACGCATGGCCTTGCGATCGGCCGAGAAAGCCTGCATTTGCGCCGGCGTGAGATGGCCCAGCATGCTTTGCGCGCCAGCCGGCTGGAACAGGTAGGTGACGGCGGCGGTAAACAGCGCGGTATCGATCCAGCCAGCGACCAGGCGCGTGGTGGCCGCTTGCGCGGCGGGATAGAGCGGGCGCGCGGGCGCCGCGCTGTCGATCACCTCGCAGATCAACGCGGTGTCGCAATAGATGTCGGCCCCGACCTGCAGGATCGGGGTGCGGCGGTAGCCGCCGGTCAGCGCCACCACGTCCGGCTTTGGCATGATGGGCGGGATTTCCACCGCTTGCCACGCCAGGCCCTTCGCGCCCATCAGCAGGCGGATCTTCTCGGAGAACGGCGACGTTGCATACTGGTGAAGGATAAGGTCTGCCATGGTGTCGGAATCGCTTGTGTTGCCAGTCTGAAGCCAATCTATCGCCAATCTATAGCCAGATTAAACTCAGCCTGAAATTTCTCTTATGCCTGCTGCCGGTGCGTCGGGCGGATGCCGCCACGGGTATCAGCAAGGCGCGTGCCTGCTATTGCTCGATTTCCTCTGTCGCGCTGTCAACCGCACTACCGCCCCGTTTGCTTCAGGGCCTTGAGCGCCATGTTCTCGACCAGGCGCGGCGCCAGCAGCTTGAGCCACAGCCCGAGCCGGCCCTTGCCGGTCATCACCAGTTCGCGCTTGCGCGCGGCCATGGCCGCCAGCATCTGTCGCGCGCATTCCTGCGCGCTCATGGCCCCCTCCTCGCGCAGCCGGCTCTCGCCCAGTGGGCGGCCGTCTGGGCCGAAGCCATTGATGCGCGTATCGGTCGCCACCACGCCGGGGAACACCACGCACACATCCACGCCAGACCCGCGCAGCTCGGCCCGCAGCGCCTCGCAGAATCCCGCCAGTGCGAACTTGCTGGCCGAGTAGGCGGTACGGCCTGGCACGCCGATCTTGCCGGCCAGGCTGGACACCGCCACCATCAGGCCGCCGCGCTCGCGCAGGTGCGGCAGCGCCTCGCGCGTGCACCACATGGCGCCGAAGTAGTTCACGCGCATGACCTGCTCGTAGTAGCTGTAGTCCGATACCTGTTCGAAGTAGCCGTGGGCGGACACGCCGGCATTGTTGACCAGCACGTCGAGCCCGCCATACTGCGCCACCACCGTGGCCACCAGCCGCCGGCAGTCGAACTCGTCGGACACGTCGACGCGCCACACGCCGACGTCGGCGGCCGGGTGCTGGCGGCGGATGCGCTCCGCCAGCGCCTGCAGCATGTCGACACGGCGCGCCGCCAGCGCAAGCCGCGCACCCTGCTGCGCCAGCAGCAGGGCCAGTTCGGCGCCAATGCCGTCGGACGCGCCGGTGATCAGCACGACCTTGCCAGTGAATGGAGCAAAGGCGGCCATGACTTCAATCCAGCAGGTCGGGCTGTTCCTTGACGATGCGGGCGTACAGCGGCTGGAACTGGAACCAGCCCGCCTGCGCGGTGCCGACGATCGAGTACGCCTGGCGCGCCGCGGCGTCGGAGATCACCTTCAGCGGCGCATTGGTGCGCGCGGCGGCGGCCTCGGCCAGCAACTGCACCTGGCATGAGCGCTCCATGGTGATGAACCACCAGGCAGCTTCGTCCACCGTCTTGCCCACTGTCAGCAAGCCATGGTTCTGCAGGATCGCGGCCTTGTTGCTGCCCAGCGCGTTGGCGATGCGCTGGCCTTCGTCCAACTCCACCACCACGCCGCCGAAATCGTCGTAGAGGGCATGATCGTTGTAGAAGGCGCACACGTCCTGCGTCAGCGGGTCGAGCGTGCGGCCCAGCGTGGACCAGGCGCGGCCATAGGTGCTGTGCGAGTGCGCGGCGGCGACCGCGTCTTCACGGGTCTGGTGCACGCGCGAATGGATGGCAAAGGCCGCGGCGTTGACCGGGTAATCACCTTCGACCACGTCGCCATGGTGATCGCAGCGGATCAGGTTGGACACCTTGACCTGGCTGAAATGCACGCCGAACGGGTTGACCCAGAACGTATCCGGAAACTCGGGATCGCGCGCGGTGATGTGGCCGGCCACGCCTTCGTCGAAGCCGAACTTGGAAAACAAGCGGAAGGCCGCGGCCAGCCGCTGCTTGCGGTGCAGGCGCTCCTCTGCCGGCGTATCGAACTTCGGCGGGCGCGGCAGTACGCGGTACTTGGCCTTGACCGCTTCGGACAGGCCGGCGGCCATTTCGTCCTGGTCGGCCTGGGGCTTGGTGCTTTCTGCAGGGGCGTTCATGGGGAATCTCCTTGTTCGTAGTTGGTTTGCCCCCCTCTCCCGCGTGCGGGAGGGGTCGGGGGAGAGGGCGGGCGCTCGTTACGCCTGCGTGCCGGACAACACCACGGGCTTCGCTCCAAGTGGCTCCTAGCTAAGCCACCCCTCTCCCCGGCCCTCTCCCCCTGAGGGGAGAGGGAGAGACAGCCGTCGTCATGGCGCGCGGCTCTGGCCCGCTCGGCGGCTTCGGTGCATGCCTCTGGTTAAACCAGCTTGACCAGTTGCTTGCCGAAATTCTTGCCCTTGAGCAGGCCCATGAACGCTTCCGGCGCGCTCGCCAGGCCTTGCGCAATGCTCTCGCGGAACTTGAGCTTGCCTTGCGCCACCGCGGTGCCGAGCTCTTGCAGCGCTTGCGGCCACACGTCCATGTGCTCGGACACGATGAAGCCTTCCACGGTCAGGCGCGACACCAGGATCAGCTGCGGGTTCTTCAGCGGCATCGGCTGGCCATCGTAGCCAGCGATCATGCCGCAGATGGCGATGCGGCCAAAGGCGTTCATGCGGGCCAGCACGGTGTCGAGGATCTCGCCGCCGACGTTCTCGAAGTAGCCATCCACGCCATCCGGGGTGGCTTCCTTGAACATCGTGTACAGCTCCTTGCTGTCCTTGGCCGCCTTGTAGTCAACGCAGGCATCGAAGCCGAGTTCATTGACCACGTAGTCGCACTTGTCCTTGCCGCCGGCAAAGCCGACCACGCGGCAGCCCTGGAGCTTGGCCAGCTGGCCCACCACGCTGCCGACCGCGCCGGAGGCCGCGCTCACCACGATGGTCTTGCCGGCCTTCGGCTGGATGATCTTGTTCAAGCCATACCAGGCCGTGACGCCGGGCATGCCGACCGAGCCGAGGTAGGCCGACAGCGGAATATGGGTGGTATCGACCTTCTGGATGCCGATGCCATTGGTGACGCCCATTTCCTGCCAGCCGAACATGCCGACCACCTTGTCGCCGACTGCGTACTTGGGGTTCTTCGTCGCCACGATCTCGCCAACCGTGCCGCCGATCATCACGTCGCCCAGCGGCTGCGGGGTGGCGTACGACTTGCCCTCGTTCATGCGGCCGCGCATATACGGATCGAGCGACAGGAAATGATTGCGGACCAGCACCTCGCCTTCGCCGATCTCGGGCACAGGCACCTCTTCCAGGCGGAAGTTGTCAGGGGTCACGGCGCCGGTGGGACGCGATGCCAGGACGATGCGCTTGTAGGTGTTCGACATGATGGCTTCCTTACAGTGAAATGGACAAGGACACTCGCCCTTTGCCGTTCGTTGTGGGTCGTTGCCGGCTAGCTGGTCAGCTTGCCGGCTTGTTTGGTTATTTCATCAATAACAGCGCCAGTGCCCGATACGCGCGATGCGTGACGGGGTCGTTGGCGCCGTTGGCCGCGATGGGATGCGAGGCGTAGCGCACGATGGTGAGTTCCGCCTTGGGATCGACGTAAATACGCTGGCCGTGGATGCCACGTGCCTCGAACACGCCGTGGTCGTCGTTCGAGACCCACCACATCGAACGGTAGCTCCAGCCGGGCAAGGTGGCATAGCCAGCCTTGGCAAACTTGGCGGGATCGCCGCCGCGGCGGATGTCCGCCACCACTTCGGCCGGGATGACCTGCTGGCCATTGAAGCGGCCGCCGTTGCGCATGGTCTCGCCAAAGCGGGCCAGGTCGCGCAGCGTGGTGTTCAGGCCGCCGCCACCGGACTCGCTGCCGATGCTGTCCACCATGAAGTAGGCATCGTTCTCCGCGCCCATCTTTTGCCAGACGCGCTCGGAAAGCAGCTTGGCCAGCGACTGCCCGGACACGCGCTTGACGATCCAGGCCAGGACTTCGGCATTGACGGTCTTGTAGGCGAAGGCCTGGTCATGCTCGCCTTCCTTCTTCAAGGTGGCCAGGAATTCGTAGAACGTCTTGGGTCCGGCATAGCCGGGCTCGCGCGGCATCATGCCGCCGGCGCGGCTGTAGTCCCAGATCTCGGCCTTGGGGTCGGCATAGTTTTCGGAATACTTGACGCCCACCGTCATGTCCATGACTTCGCGCACGGTCGCATCGCCGTAGGCGGTGCCCGCCATCTCCGGCAGGTAGCGCGTAACGGGTGCGGCGGGATCCAGCTTGCCGTCCGCCACCAGGATGGCGGCCAGCGTGCCGACGAAGGACTTGGTGACCGACATGGCGATGTGCGGCGTATGGTCGTCCAGCGCGCCGAAGTACTTCTCGTAGACGACCCGGCCCTTGTGCATCACCAGGATGCCGTCGGTATAGGTCAGGCCGAGCATGTCGCTGAACGTGCGGCGGGTGCCGTCGGCATCGGTGAACGGCACGCCACCGATATCGCGCTCGGCACGCGGCAGTGCCGAAACCGGGCCGCGCCCGTGCCAGACCGAGGCTGTCGGGACCAGTTCGCGGATATGCGAAAAGCTCCAGCGCGTGCGCGGGAAGCCGTTGCTGGCAGGAGTGAAGCTGATGACCTTGGCCGCTGCGGGAGGAAAGCCCTGCATCCAGCCCGCCGCAACGGGATCGGTGGCGGCCGCGTCCGGGAACACTGGCGCGGCAGGTGCCGCAACCGGCGCGCCGGCCGAAGGAACAGGTGCATTCTGGGCTTGGCCCGGCTGATACATGGCAAGGGCTCCTGCGCCGAAGGCGGCGAGCACGGTCAGTTTCAATCGCCGCGTGGCGGCAATCCGTTCAAACAGCATCTTGTCTCCATTTTTGTTTTACAGCTGCTGCGCGCCGCCGGCTCTGGTGACCCTGCCGGTCTTGTAGCTAATATCCCCTCTCTGCCCCGCGGCCTCAGCCGTCCGCGCCGGTATCCGAAGCGCCGCTTGCCGCCCGCTGCGGCGGCACGCGCTTGACGAACTT
Organism: Cupriavidus sp. GW822-FHT02D05; assembly: GCF_058802485.1. Lineage (NCBI taxonomy): Bacteria > Pseudomonadati > Pseudomonadota > Betaproteobacteria > Burkholderiales > Burkholderiaceae > Cupriavidus > Cupriavidus sp. GW822-FHT02D05. Next base: position 68,861 of record NZ_JBXAOE010000025.1, read on the forward strand.
GAACGTGCCCGACCCGCGCGACACGGTCTTGCCATCGGCGTCGACGATCTCCGCCTCGCAAAAGGCCATGGTGCTGGTACGGTGCACGCACTGGCCGCGCGCGATGAGCTTGCCGCGGCCAGGCGCCATGAAACTGGTCTTCATCTCGATGGTGACCACCCCGCGGCCATCGGGATCGGCGGCGCGACCGGCGATGGCCATGGCCACGTCGAGCAGCGTCATCAGCACGCCGCCATGGGCCATGTCCCAGCTGTTCTGGTGACGCGTTTCCAGCGCCAGTTCGATCTCGCTGCCCTCCTTGTCCATGCGGGTGCATTGCACGCCGAGATCGGCAAGGAAGGGAATCTTGAGGGGAAATCCGTTGGTTTTAGTCATAGTTGCTAGTGTGGCGAAGACGGCACGGCTGGCCGGCTGGCGAGGCGAAAAAGCCCCGCCCTGCACGGGCCAACCGCATTGGAGCATGGACTTTATACCGCGCTCACGCCGCCATCCACCGCCAGCACCTGGCCGGTGATGTGCTTGCCGGCGGCGCTGGCGAACAGCAGCGCCGCGCCCTTCAGGTCTTCGTCGTCGCCCAGCCGGTGCAGCGGCACCGACGCGCACATGGCATCCACCCCAAGGCGGTCCAGCGAGCCCTGCGTCATCTTGGAGGGGAAGAAGCCCGGCGCCAGCGCGTTCACCGTGATGTTGTGCTCGCCCCACTCGGCCGCCAGCGTGCGGGTAAAGTTCACCACCGCGCCCTTGGAGGTGTTGTAGGCAATGGTTTCCATCGATCCCGGCGGGTTGCCCGCCAGGCCGGCGATGGAGGCCACGTTGATGATGCGGCCATAGCGGCGCGGAATCATCGACAGCTTGCCGATGCGCTGCGACAGCAGGAACACGCCGCGGATATTCAGGTTCATCACCTTGTCCCAGGCTTCCACCGGGTGATCTTCGGCAGGCGCGCCCCAGGTGGCGCCGGCATTGTTGACCAGGATGTCGATATGGCCCAGCTTGGCCAGTGCCTCGTCGGCCAGGCGCACGATATCCGCATCGCGCGCGCCGTCGGCGGCGATCCACTCGGCATCGATGCCAAGCGCCTTGAGGTGGGCTTGCGCCGCTTGCAGCTCATCGGCCTTGCGCGCCGACAGCACGATGCGCGCGCCCTGCTCGCCAAGCGCTTCGGCAATCTGCAGGCCAAGCCCGCGCGAGCCGCCGGTGATCAGTGCCGTCTTGCCCTTCAGGTCGAACAATTGCTGGATGGTGTTCATGGTGTCTCCCGATTTGGTTTGGCGCGCGCGCAGATCGATGCGCGCGCTCGTTCATCTTGCTTGGATGCCGCTCAGAACCAGGCGTCCTGCATGTCCAGCGTGGTGCGGTCCAGCGAGGCCAGCAGGTCTAGCTGCGGGCCCACCTTGGGCAACTCCCAGCGGAAGAAGTACGCCGCCGCCGCCAGCTTGCCGCGATAGAAGTCCTGGTCCTCCTGGCCCTTGGCTCCCGCCAGTGCGGCCTGCGCCACCAGTTCCTGCTCCAGCCACGTCCACGACAGCACGACATGGCCGAAGGCTTCCAGGTAGACCGAGGCGTTGGCCAGCGTCACCGTGGCGTCGCCCGCCGCCCACAACGCCTGCGTGACTTGCGCCACGCGCTTGACGGCGGCGCCCAGCGCCTTGGCGTGGCTGCCCAGCGCGGCATCGCCGCTGGCCAGGGCGCGGCCGATGGTGGCCTGGATCTCTTCGCCCAGCACCTTGAAGGCCGCGCCGTCCTTCATCACCACCTTGCGGCCCAGCAGGTCCAGGCCCTGGATGCCGTGCGTGCCTTCGTGGATCGGGTTAAGGCGGTTGTCGCGGTAGAACTGCTCGACGTTGTACTCGCGGGTGTAGCCGTAGCCTCCGTGCACCTGGATGGCCAGGTTGTTGGCTTCCAGGCACCACTGCGACGGCCAGCTCTTGGCGATCGGCGTGAGGATATCGAGCAGCAGTGCCAGGCGTTCATGCTCGGCACCCTGCGCAGCACGCTCCTGGTCCACCAGTTGCGCGCAATACAGGTTGAGCGCCAGCCCACCTTCCACATAGCTCTTCTGCGCCAGCAGCATGCGCCGGATGTCCGCATGCTCCACCAGCCGCACCTGCGGGCTGGCCGGATCCTTGCCGCCGGGGCCGATCGGGCGGCCTTGCGGGCGGTTGCGCGCGTAATCGACCGAATGCAGGTAGCCGGTATAGCCCAGCATGACCGCGCCCAGGCCCACGCCGATGCGGGCCTCGTTCATCATATGGAACATGCAGGCCAGGCCCTTGTGGGCCTCGCCCACCAGGTAACCAATGGCGCCCGCCTTGCCGCCCGGTTTGTACTTCATGCCTTCGCCGAAGTTCAGCAGGCAGTTGGTGGTGCCGCGATAGCCCATCTTGTGGTTCAGGCCGGCCAGCACCACGTCGTTGTGCTCGCCCAGGCTGCCGTCGGCGTTGACCAGGTATTTCGGCACGATAAACAACGAGATGCCCTTCACGCCCGGGATCAGCTTGCCGTCCGGGCCGGGGATCTTGGCCAGCACGAGGTGGACGATATTGTCGGAGAGCTCATGCTCGCCGGCAGAAATCCACATCTTGTTGCCGCGCAGGCGGTATTGCTGGCCGAGCGGCGATTCGCCCTCGTAGTCGGCGCGCGTGGTGATGTCCGACAGCGACGAGCCCGCCTGCGGCTCGGACAGGCACATGGTGCCGAAGAAGCGGCCTTCCATCTCCGGCTTGACGAAGGTCTCCACCTGCGCCGGCGTGCCGTGCGTGAGCAGCAGGTTGGCGTTGCCGATGGTCAGGAAGGGATAGGAGCTGGTGCCGACGTTGGCGCCCTTGAAGTAGGCAAAGCCGGCCTTCTCCACCACCACGGGCAGTTGCATGCCGCCGATGTCGTAGTCCTGCCCGGCGGCCATCAGGCCGGCCTCGCAGAAGGCCTTTAGCGCGGTCTTGACCTCGGGGATGATGCTGACGGTCTCACCGTCGAAATGCGGCTCTTGCTGGTCGTTCTTCTTGTTATGTGGCGCGAACAGGTCGGCGGCGATCTTCTCGCAGGTATCGAGCGCGGCGTCGAAGGTCTCGCGGGAATGGTCGGCGTAGCGCGGAATACGGGTCAGCCCTTCGACCTTGAGCCATTCGTACAGCACGAAGTTCAGGTCACGGCGGGAAAGGATCAGCGACATGGCAGGAAACGGCTCCCAGACTGAAAGGGAAAATCAAAGATGCGCGACCCGGCGGCGGCGGCATCAACTACAAGCCTCGCGGCGGGGATCATCGCTGTCTCCACAACGGCGCGCTCTCATGGCGCACCGCAAATTCTGTATCTCTAAACGGCGCGGGGAAAGAAAAAGGCGCTCGCGCGCCCGTCTCTTTCCCGCCGTGCCTAGCTGCCTTCGCCCAGGCGGGCGATCAGCGTGTCGCCGATCGCCGGGCGCAGGTAGTTGATCTTGTACTCGGAGGTCACCACCGGCGCGTCCAGCTCGGCGCCGACCAGCACCGGGAAGGGCTGGCTGGCCAGCACCTCCCGGCCACGGGCCAGCATCGGGTCGGCCGGATCGCGCACGGTAACGTGCCGCCTCAGAAGACTTCGAACAGGCCGGCAGCACCCTGGCCGCCGCCGATGCACATGGTCACCACCACGTACTTCGCGCCACGGCGCTTGCCTTCGATCAGCGCATGGCCGACCAGGCGGGCGCCCGACACACCATAGGGATGGCCCACCGCGATGGCGCCGCCATTGACATTCAGGCGGTCCATGGGGATGCCCAGGGTGTCGGCGCAGTACAGCACCTGCACGGCGAAGGCTTCGTTGAGCTCCCACAGGCCGATGTCGGCAACCGTCAGGCCGGCCTTCTTCAGCAGCTTGGGCACCGCGAACACCGGGCCGATGCCCATTTCGTCAGGCTCGCAGCCGGCCACGGCAAAGCCGCGGAACGCGCCCAGCGGCTGCAGGCCGCGGGCCTCGGCCACCTTCGAATCCATGACCACGACCGCCGAAGCACCGTCGGAGAACTGCGATGCATTGCCTGCCGAGACCACGCCGCCGGGCATGGCGGTGCGGATCTTCGACACGGCTTCCAGCGTGGTATCGCCGCGGATGCCTTCGTCGGCCGAGACCGTGACTTCCTTGGTCATCAGCTGGCCGGTCGCCTTGTCGGCCACGCCCGCGAGCACCGTGATCGGCACGATTTCGTCGTTGAACTTGCCGGCTTCCAGGGCCGCGAACGCGCGCTGCTGGCTGCGCACGCCGTACTCGTCCTGGCGCTCGCGCGAGATGTTGTAGCGCTTGGCCACGTTCTCGGCGGTTTGCAGCATGTTCCAGTAGATTTCCGGCTTGTTCTTGGTTAGCCAGCTTTCCTGGATCATGTGGCGGTTCATTTCCTGCTGCACGCAGGAGATGCTCTCCACGCCACCGGCCACGAAGATGTCGCCTTCATCGGCAATCACGCGTTGCGCGGCCATGGCGATGGTTTGCAGGCCGGACGAGCAGAAACGGTTCACGGTGGCGCCGGGCACGGTAACCGGGCAGCCCGCGCGCAGCGCGATCTGGCGCGCGATATTGGCGCCGGTGGCCCCTTCCGGGTTGGCACAGCCCATCAGCACGTCTTCCACTTCGCCGGCGTCGATCTTGGCGCGCGCAATGGCGTGCTGGACCGCATGGCCGCCCAGGGTCGCGCCGTGGGTCATGTTGAAAGCACCCTTCCAGCTTTTGGCCAGGCCGGTACGTGCGGTGGAAACGATGACTGCCTCTTTCATGTCTTGCTCCTCGGTATCTCTGGTATCTGGTGACCTGCGGCGTGCGTTCACGTCCGGCAGTGTCATGCAATATGTCGTTGGCTGGGTTCAGCCGCGTCAGCTCGGGTTGGCTTGGCGATTCTTCGGTTTCAGGACAGCAGCGCAGCCGATTGCACGCGTCGCACGCCCGCGGCTTCCAGGTCTTGCCACGCACGCGCCAGCGACCCGTCGAGGTCGATGGCGCGGCAGGCATCCTCGACCACGACGGCCTCGAACCCCGCCGCGCGGGCATCCAGCGCGCTCCAGGCAACGCAGTAATCCGTTGCCAGTCCCACGCAAAACACCCGGCGCACGCCACGCTCGCGCAGATAGCCCGCGAGCCCCGTCGGGGTGGCGCGGTCGGCCTCCATGAAGGCCGAGTAGCTATCCACCTCGCGGTGATGGCCCTTGCGGATCACCATCTGCGCGTGCTGCACTTCCAGCCCGGCATGCAGCGCCGCGCCGTAGGTGCCCTGCACGCAATGCGTGGGCCACAGGACTTGCTGGCCATAGGGCAACGCCACGGTCTGGAACGGCTGCGTGCCGGCATGGTTGGCGGCAAACGAAACGTGATCGGCGGGATGCCAGTCCTGGGTCAGCACCACTCGCGCAAACGCCGTCGCGAGGCGGTTGATCACGGGGACGACTTCATTGCCATGCGCCACGGCAAGCGCGCCGCCCGGCATGAAGTCGTTCTGCACGTCGATGACCAGCAGGCAATCTTCGGGGCCGTATTGCTTGGCCATGCCGCTACTCCTCGCTTGGTGACCGGTTTGCGATCAGTGATGAGAACCCCGCGCGGCCTGACTGCGCCGCGCGAAATCGCCTTGGCTATGCTTAGCCGTTGAAGCCCTTGCCTTCGCCAGCCAACTTGACCAGCAGCGGGGCTGCTTGCCAGGCTTCGCCGTGGTAGCCCTTGGCATAACGCGCCATCGACTGCGCCACATTGAACAGGCCAACCTGGTCCGCGTACAGCATCGGGCCACCGCGGAACAGCGGGAAACCGTAGCCGGTCAGGTAGACCATGTCGATATCCGAGGCCTTGGAGGCAATGCCTTCTTCCAGTATCTTGGCGCCTTCGTTGACCAGCGCGAACACCAGGCGCTCGACGATTTCCTCATCGGAGATCTTGCGGCGGGTGATGCCCAGGTCCTTGGAATGCTGCACGATCATGTCGTTGACCTGCTGGTTCGGGTACGGCTTGCGGTCGCCCGCCTTGTAGTCGTACCAGCCCGCGCCGGTCTTCTGGCCATAGCGACCCAGTTCGCACAGCAGGTCGGCGGTCTTGGAGTACTGGATTTCCGGCTTGTCGATCGCGCGGCGCTTGCGGATCGCCCAGCCGATGTCGTTGCCGGCCAGGTCGCCCATGCGGAACGGGCCCATGGCAAAGCCGAACTTCTCGATGGCCTTGTCCACCTGCTCCGGCAGCGCGCCTTCGTCCAGCAGGTAGCCAGCCTGGCGGCTGTACTGCTCGATCATGCGGTTGCCGATAAAGCCGTCGCACACGCCCGATACCACGGCGGTCTTCTTGATCTTCTTGGCGACCTGCATGACGGTTGCCAGCACGTCCTTGCCCGTCTTTTCGCCGCGCACCACTTCCAGCAGCTTCATCACGTTGGCCGGGCTGAAGAAGTGCATGCCGACCACGTCTTGCGGACGTTTGGTGAAGGAGGCGATCTTGTTGACGTCAAGCGTGGAGGTGTTCGAAGCCAGGATCGCGCCCTGCTTCATCACTTCATCCAGCTTCTTGAAGACGATTTCCTTGACGCCCATTTCCTCGAACACGGCCTCGATGACCATGTCCGCGTCCTTGATCTCGTCATAGGACAGCGTGGTGGTCAGCAGGCCCATGCGCTGCTCGACCTTTTCTTGCGTGAGCTTGCCCTTCTTGGCGCTGTTTTCGTAATTCTTGCGGATCGTGGCCACGCCGCGGTCCAGCGCTTCCTGCTTGGTTTCCAGCATGATCACCGGCACGCCGGCGTTCAGGAAGTTCATGGTGATGCCGCCGCCCATGGTGCCGGCGCCGATCACGGCGACCTTCTCGATCTTGCGGGTTGCGGTGCCTTCCGGCACGTCAGGAATCTTGCTGGCGGCGCGTTCGCCAAAGAAGGCGTGACGCAGCGCGCGCGATTCCGGCGTGGTGATCAGGTACATGAAGCCCTCGCGCTCGGCCTTCAGGCCAGCTTCGAACGGCTTGAGCGAGGCGGCCACGGCATCCACGCACTTCAGCGGCGCCGGGAAGTTCTTGGCAACGGCTGCCACGGTATTGCGCGAGAAAGCGATAAAGCCTTCCGCGTTCTCGTGCTTGACCTTCAGGTCGCGCACCTTGGGATACGGGCCGGGGTTGGCCGCCGCCGTCTTGGCAAACGCCACGGCTGCGGGCAGCACGTCACCGTCGACGATCTCGTCGAACAGCTTGGTGCCGGCGAATTTTTCGCTGGGGATGGCGTTGCCCGACACGATCATGTTCAGGGCGGCTTCCAGGCCGATCACGCGCGGCAGGCGCTGCGTGCCGCCAGCGCCGGGCAGCAGGCCCAGCTTCACTTCCGGCAGGGCGATCTGCGCGCCCTTCGAAGCCACACGGTAGTTACAGCCCAGCGCCAGTTCCAGGCCACCGCCCATGGCGACGGAATGGATCGCCGCCACGACGGGCTTGCTAGATCCTTCCACGACCTTGATCACCGAGTGCAGCGTCGGCTCCTGGGTGGCCTTGGGCGTATTGAATTCACGGATGTCGGCGCCGCCCGAGAAGGCTTTGCCGGCGCCGGTAATGACGATGGCCTTGACGGCCGCATCGTCCAGCGCACGGGTCATGCCTTCGACGATGCCAAGCCGGGTGCTGAGACCCAGGCCATTGACGGGGGGATTGTCGAGCGTGATGACGGCGACGCCGTCCTGAACCTGATACTGCGCTGTCATGCTGGTTCCTTTGGTAACTAGAACTAGAAGGTGTCTCGGGATTCGAATTCTCGAATTATGTTTTTCCGCGGGGCCCAAAACCACCGCCCGGCCACCGGGGAAGCACTGTGCTTGCCCCCCTCGGCCCGTGCCCACCCTATCGCGAGCGGATCAAGCATACACAAAATAGCACGGTCGTTCAATTTCATTTTGGGGCTTCGCTGGCACCACCATGCGCCTCATTCATGGCGGATCGCGCCGGCGTGCATTCAGGCTGCCAAAGGCCACCAAAAAGCTAGGGTAAGCCCGGAGTCTCATGACCCCTACAGCACATTATCCAGTTCCTGAGGATGGCCTCTAGTCACAGTAGGCGACTTTCCTGACATAAACCGCCGCAACCCTCGGATTTACCCGGATAACCCGCTAAACTCGCGCCCTTTGCCCGCTCGGGTGCCCCACAAGGCGTCACCCGCTCCGAAGTCGCGGCCCCGCCCGCCGAAGTTCCAGTGACCCTGATGTCTTCCCAACCTCATCCTCACCAGCACCCCGTCGTCGAGCACGACGACCTGCAGCGCAAACTCAAGGCCCGCCACCTGACCATGATCGCCATCGGCGGCGCGGTCGGCACCGGGCTGTTCGTAGCCTCCGGCGCGTCGATCTCCCAGGCGGGGCCCGGTGGCGCACTGCTGATGTACTGCCTGATCGGGCTGATGGTGTACTGCCTGATGACCAGCCTGGGCGAGCTCGCCGTGCATATGCCGGTGGCCGGCTCTTTCGTCACCTACAGCGCGCTGTACGTAGAAGAAGGCTTTGGCTTCGCGCTCGGCTGGAGTTACTGGTTCAGCCTCGCGGTCACGATTGCCGTGGAGCTGGCGGCGGCTCAACTAGTGATGCAGTACTGGTTTCCGCACGTCTCCGGCGTGGTGTGGAGCGCGGGCTTCCTGCTGCTGATGTTTGGCCTCAATGCCTTCTCGGTACGCGGCTTCGGCGAGGCCGAGTACTGGTTCGCCCTGATCAAGGTGGCCACGATCCTGATCTTCCTGGCTGCCGGCCTGATGATGATCTTCGGCATCATGCAAGGTGGCCCGCAGTCCGGCTGGCACAACTTCACGCTGGGCGATGCCCCCTTCGTTGGCGGCATCCCCGCCATGTTCGGCGTGGCCATGATCGCCGGGTTCTCCTTCCAGGGCACGGAAACGGTCGGTGTGGCCGCCGGCGAAGCCGCCGACCCGGCACGCACCATCCCGCGCGCCATCCGCCAGACCTTCTGGCGCATCTTGCTGTTCTACGTGCTGGCGATCCTGATCATCGGCGTGCTGATCCCCTACACCGACCCCAGCCTGCTGCGCAACGACGTCACCGACATCGGCGTCAGCCCCTTCGCGCTGGTGTTCCGCCACGCCGGCCTGGCCTTCGCCGCTGGCCTGATGAATGCCGTGGTGCTGACCGCCCTGCTCTCCGCCGGCACCTCCAGCATGTACGCCTCCACCCGGATCCTCTACGGGCTGGCGGTCAGCGGGCGGGCGCCGCGCGCGCTGGCGCGGCTCTCCGCCAGCGGCGTGCCCTACGTCGCGCTGTTCGCCACCACCGCCGTCGGCGCCCTGTGCTTTCTCAGCTCGCTGTTTGGCGACAAGGCGGTCTACCTGTGGCTGCTGAACACGTCCGGCATGACTGGCTTTATCGCCTGGCTTGGTATCGCCATCAGCCACTACCGCTTTCGCCGGGGGCTGGTGCACCAGGGCTACAAGCCGTCCGACCTGGTTTACCGCTCGCCGCTCTACCCGTTTGGCCCCATCTTTGCCATCGTGCTGTGCGTGGTGATCGTGCTTGGCCAGAACTACCAGGCCTTCTCCGACGTGCGCGGGCGCTGGCTGGAGATTGTCGGCACCTACATCGGCGTGCCGCTGTTCCTGGTTCTCTGGCTTGGCTATCGGCTGGTCAAGAAGACGCGGCTGATCGACTACGAAGATATGCCGTTCAACTGCAAGCGGGCAGCCGAGGCAGGGCCGGCTGCGGCTTCACTGCCAAGGCACGCGTCCACCGACAGCAATGCCGCATAACGCGCCAGATCCACATTGCCGCCGCTGATGATGATGCCAACACGCTTGCCCTGCAGCGGTAGCCCCGCATAGCGCGCGGCCGCAAGGCCAAGGCAGCCGGTCGGCTCGACCACCAGCTTCATGGCCTGCGCGAACATGCGCATGCATTCAAGCAGCGCATGGTCCGGCACGGCGAGGATGTCGGTCACGCCGCGGCGGATCAGCCCGAACGTCAGCGCGCCAAGATGCTGGGCGCGCGCGCCGTCGGCAATCGTGTCGGGTGGCTCGATATGCACGATGGCGCCACGGCGAAGCGACTGCTGCCCATGATTGCCGGCCTGCGGCTCGACGCCGTACAGCAGGCAACCGGGCGAGAGCTGTTCTTTCACCAGGGCGGCGCCCCCAAGCAGCCCCCCGCCCCCCTGGCAAACGAACAAGGCATCGAGCGGGCCGGTTTCCTCCAGCAATTCGCGCGTGACCGTACCTTGCCCGGCAATGACATCGGCATGGTCGTAGGGCGGGATCAGGGTCATCCCATGTTCTTCCGCCGGGCGCCGCGTGATCGCTTCGCGGTCGTCCACCTGGCGGTCGTACAAGGCCACCTGCGCGCCGCAGGCACGGGTCGCCTCCACCTTGGACGCCGCCGCGTCACGAGGCATCACCACCACCACCGGAATGCCAAGCACCTGCCCGGCAAGCGCAATGCCTTGCGCGTGGTTGCCGCCGGAGAACGCGACCGCGCCGCGGCGGCGCTGCCCGGCATCGAAGCGCGCCAGCGCATTGAAGGCGCCGCGAAACTTGAAGGCGCCGGTACGTTGCAGGTTCTCGCACTTGAAGAACAGCTCGGCGCCGACCCAGGCATCCATCGCGGGCGAACGCAGCACCGGTGTGCGCCACGCGTGCCCGGCCAGCCGGCTCGCGGCGGCCACCACATCGTCATAGGTCGGCAGGGCTGCGTGCATCGGCCGACTCACTCCGCCGCCTCGTCGGTGGGACGCTTCCACGCGGCCAGCACCTCGGGCGATGGCGTCAGCGCGAGGTTGATGCCGCGCGTGCCGATCGGCTGCTGGAACCAGCGCTTCTGTAATGCCACCACCTCAGGGCCGGCGAAGACCGAGGTCAACGTCTGGTCGACAAGCTGCTTCCATTCCGGATCGGATTTCGGCAGCATCAGCGCGTTGCGCTCCGTGGAAAGCGCCGGCCCGACGACCGTGTATTGCGACGGGGCCTTTGAATTGGCGCGCAGGCCATACAGCACCACATCATCCAGCACGAAGGCCTGGGCACGGCCGGTCTCCAGCAACAGGAAGGACTCGTTATGGTCCTTCGCGTACACGTCGTTGTAGGCGTACTGGGTCTTGAGCCGGCGCACGTGGCGATCGCCGGTGGAGCCCGCGCTGGTGACCACGACCTTGCCGCGCAGGTCGTTGAGAGATTGAATGCCGGAATCCTCGCGAACCAGCATGCGGACCACAGACACATAGTGCGATACGCTAAATGCGACCTGCTTCTGGCGCTCGACCGTATTGGTGTTGGGCGCGCAGTCCACGGTCACCAGACCGTTCATCACCGCCGGCACGCGGCTCTGCGCCGTCAGCGGCAGCCAGCGCACCTTCAGGTCCTTCAGGCCGAGCTTCTGGCGCGCGGCCTCGGCCACACGCAGGCACAAATCCACGGCGTAGCCCGAAGGCTGGCCCTTGATGTCGGAGAAAGAAAACGGCAGCGCGCCCTCGCGATAGCCCATCGTGATCGTGCCGGATTCCCGGATCTGCTCCAGGATCGGGTTCTGGGCGCGCGCGGACTGGAGGCTGGCCAAAGCAGCGAGGGCGGTCAGCGCCACGAATGCGCGCGCTGTGAATGAGACAGGAAAGGACATGGCAGGTACTCGGGCAAAGTGCGTAGCGTATTGCGCACTCCGCCCCAGCGAAACAATATCTTTCTTATAAGAGCATGCCCGGCATTCTCATAAGCAAATTGCTTTTCCGTGCGATCAAGCCATGCGCGCCGGGGAAGGTATCGCTGGTGCGACCGGTTCGCCGTGACCGGCGGCCACATCGACGCAGAGCGGGTCAAACTCTTCCTCGGTCCCCAACTCTCCCTCCCATTTGGCAACGACGGCAGTGGCAATGCTATTGCCCAGGACATTGGTCGCCGTGCGCCCCATATCCAGGAACTGATCGATTCCCATCACCAGCAACAGCCCAGCCTCCGGCAAGCCGAACATCGGCAAGATGGCTGCTACCACCACCAGCGAGCCACGCGGGACCGCGGCCATGCCCTTGCTGCTGACCATCAGGATCAGCAGCATGGTGATCTGGTGCCCGAGCGACATATGGATATCGAAGGCCTGCGCGATAAAGACCGCCGCAAACGCCTGATACACCATGGAACCGTCGAGGTTGAAGGAGTATCCCAGCGGCAGGACAAAGCCGACCAGGCGCTTCTTCACCCCGAAGCGCTGCAGCCGCTCGATCATCTTCGGGTAAGCCGCCTCGCTGCTGGCGGTGGAAAAGGCAATCATCATGGGTTCGCGGATACCCTTTGCCAGATCGAACATACGCCCCTTGAGAACCACATAGCCCGCGATAAAGAGCACGGCCCACAGGGCCAGCAAAGCGAGATAGAACGCGCCAATGAACTTGCCATAGGTCACCAGTACGTCAAGGCCCTGCACGGTGATGGCCGCGGCAAGCGCCGCAAAGATGCCGACCGGCGCGAACAACATCACCGTATTCGTGATGCGCAGCATCACGTGCATCAGTTCGTCGACGGACCGCTTCAGGAATTGGCCCGAGCCACCGGTCGTCTTGCCCAGCGCAATGCCGAAGAAAAGCGAAAAGATCAGGATCTGCATGATCTCATTGGTCGCCATGGCCTCGAAGATGCTCTTCGGGAAAATATGCGTGATGAACTCTTTCAAGTTGAGTGCGCCGGTCTTGAGATTCGTGCTTGCGCCGGCGTCCGGCAGAGCCATGTTCAGGCTGACACCGGGTTGCGCCAGGTTCACGAACAGCAGTCCGATGCTCAGCGACACGAGTGACGCGAGGAGGAACCATGTCAAGGCCTTGGCGCCGATACGGCCAATTGCCTTGGTGTCGTCCATGCTCGCGATGCCCGAGACCAGGGTCGCAAACACGAGCGGGGCGATGATCATCTTGATCATGCGCAGGAAGATCTCGGTGATGATCGAGAAATTCCCGGCAATCGTCTTGGCCGCTGCCGCGTCGGCCGCCATGCGGTGACAGGCATAGCCGACGATGACACCCAGGACCATGCTGAGCATGATCCAGCGGGTAAGTTTGTTAGTGGTTTTCAAAGCTTCGCCTCCTGGCCAGTTTCCAATATCGACGCACAGTGCATCCCGCCCATGTCGATAAGACAGATTATCCAACACTAGATAAAACGTCAACACAATGAAAACCCGAAGTGTTTCGGCAAGATGAGTGCACAGCGCCGGCGACAGGCGCACGCAGGCGCATGCCTTCGGGCAACGGCAGCAAAGCGGAAACAATGGAGGGAATGGAGGGAATGGAGGGAATGGCCAGAGCGAGGCCAGGCATGCGATAGCGATACCGAGTGGGGATCCCGGTGAAGGCAAATGCCATCGCGCGCGCAGCCTGATGGACAGGCTCACACGAATGGCGATCGGTAGGAATGGTCGAATCTGTTCCTGGCTGTGATGCCGCCGACCCCGGCAATCACGCCGCCGGGGCCAACGTCACCTGCGCCACGCGGCATGGCCGGGCGGTGCCATGCGCACCGCCCGGCCCGCGCGCGGATCGGGCCAATCAGCCAGCAAGCAACGCGGCGAACCGGTCGATATCGATGTTCCCGCCGCTGATGAGGACACCCACGCGCTTGCCTTGCAGTTCGGCCTTCATGGCACGCACGGCGGCAAAGCCGAGGCAGCCGGTGGGCTCCACCACCAGCTTCATGCGCGACGCGAAAAAGCGCATGCAGTCGACCAGCTCGTCGTCGGTCGCGGTAACGATGTCATCGACATCGCGGCGAATGATCTCGAACGTGTAGTTGCCAAGGTGCTGCGTCTGCGCGCCGTCGGCGATGGTCTTGGGTGTCTCGATATGCACGATCGAGCCAGTGCGGAACGACTGCTGGCCGTCGTTGCCAGCGGCAGGCTCCACGCCGTAGATCTTGCATTGGGGAGACAGCGCGCGCGCGGACAACGCGGACCCGGAAAGCAGCCCGCCGCCGCCAAGGCAGACAAACAGGGCATCCAGCTCGCCGGTTTCCTCGAACAACTCCTTGGCGGCGGTGCCCTGCCCGGCGATGACATCCGGGTGGTCATACGGCGGGATCAGCGTCAGGCCCTGTTCCTCGGCCAGCTTGCGGCCGATTGCCTCGCGGTCCTCGGTATAGCGGTCATAGATCACCACCTTGCCGCCGTAGCCCTTGGTCGCGGCAACCTTCGCGGCCGGCGCGTCATGCGGCATGATGATCGTCGCCGGCATGCCGAGCAGGGAGGCCGAGAGCGCGATGGCCTGCGCGTGGTTACCCGAGGAAAAGGCCACCACCCCCGCCCGCCTCTGGCCTTCGTCGAACTTCGACAACGCGTTGAAGGCGCCACGAAACTTGAAAGCGCCCATGCGTTGCAGGTTCTCGCACTTGAAGAACAGCTCAGCGCCCACTTCCTTGTCCGCGGTGCGCGAGCGCATGACGGGGGTGCGGTGCGCGTAGCCCTCAAGCCGCGCAGCGGCGGCTGACACATCATCAAAGGTCGGTAGATTCAGCATGATCGTAAGTCTCGTTTGAGTAAAAAGGCTACCAGGGCCAGTGGATGCTGGTGCCAGCTTGCGCGGTGGCGGCTCGCCGCTGGAGCAGGCGGGCCACCGTCAGGTCCTGCAAGGCCAGGCCTGTCATATCGAAGATGGTGATGTCGGTGCCGTGGCGCTCAACTCGCACCTTGCCGCCCAGCACGTCGCCGATTTCCGTACAAGGCGTGTCCGGCGCCCACTGCGTCTCGCCGATCTGGCGGGCCTGGGCCCGATCGTCGACGAACAGCCGCGCGCGCGCCAGCAGGCCGTCGGGCAACTCGCGCTTGCCACGCGTGTCCGCGCCCACGCAGTTCAGGTGCGTGCCTGGCTGCACGGCTTGCAGGTCGAACAGCGCACCGCCGCCAGGCGTAGCGGTGATGACTACGTCGCTGCCCGCCACTGCCGCATTGCGCTCAGGGGCATGGGAGATCTCACAGCGCTCGGCAAAGGCGCGCTCGAACGCCGCGTCGGGCTGGCCCGTTACCGTAACGTATTGAACCTGATTGAGCGAGGGCAGCAGCGCAAGGGCAAACGTCAACTGAATCCGCGCCTGCACGCCGGTGCCGAACAGGCACAGGCGCTCGCTGTCCTGGCGTGCCAGCCACTGAAGCCCAAGGCCGCCGGCGGCACCGGTGCGCATCGTGGTGACGGCGTTGCCATCGATCATGCACACTGGCCGCCCGGTTGCCGGATCGATCAGCATGATCGTGGCCTGATGCGGCTCGCCGCCCACCTCGCGGTTGGCCGGCCAGAATCCAGCCGCCTTGAAACCCAGCAGGCCTTGCGACTGGACGTCGCCGGACTTGATGCCGAACACGCCACCGGTCGCCAGCGGCTCCCGAACCAGCGGAAAGACACGGCCCTCTGCCTGGCTATGCAGGGCAAAGGCTTCGCTCACCGCCTCCATGGCATCTGCCGGCTGCAGCAGTGACTCGACCTGGTTCTTGTCGAGCAGGAGCAAGCGCGCTTCACTTGGCATAGCTGTACACCGTAGCCCGCGACACGCCGAGATGCAGCGCCACGATTTCCATGGCGCGGCGCACCTCCATGAACCCCGCCTCCTTGAGCTCGCGCAGCAACGCACGCCTGTCTTCGGCCTTGAGGGATCGCGGCGTGGTGGCCAGCCGTGCGGCAAACTGGTCGATGCGGGCCCGGATGGCATCTGCGCCGGCCGGGTCGAGCGACTCCTTCATGGCCGCGCCCGCGTCCACGCTGCCAAACTGGCCCAGCACGTTCTGCAAGCTGCGGAACAGCGTCAGGTCGACGTTCATGCACAGGGCGGCCACATAGCCCCCGGCCGAATCCTTGATGCCGATCGACGTGCTCTTGGCCTGCCGCCCGTCGGCGAACTGATTCGCATAGTTGGCGATCACCTGCGGATACTCGGGGTCGGCGATACGGGCAAGGCCCAGCTCGGTTGCGGGGTCTCCCACCTGACGGCCCGACAGGTTGTTATGGATGGCGAGAATGGCGTGCTTGGGGTCCAGCAGATCGTGAACAACCACCTCGCAAAAGGGCGCGAAGGTCTCGCTCAAACCTTGGGCCACCTGCTTGAGTTGCTCGAGCAGCGCTTGTTGCTCGGGCGTGCGTTCTGGTGTACGTTTTTTCATATGGACAGGTTATCCAAATGTAGATAATTCGTCAACGTCAGGATTGATCACAACACCGACTGGCAAAAATCTGATCCATCACTTGAAAACTGGCAAAAATCATAAGCGGCTAAGAAAAAACCTCACCACCACCATCTGGCCATCGCCGTATAAAGTTACCTAAAAGTAACTTCTTACAAAAAAGAGGATGCGTCATGCAATAATGCGAAAAAACATGGGGCGATGAGAAAAATATGAGCGCAGTGGGGTATGAGTTTCTTCGTCGAACAGGTGAGTTGACTGCGTTTGCCCTAGCGCAGCCAGCGCGAATACAGCCGGTCACAAAGGTGATGCCAGGCAACGGACTGCTGGCCATTCCGGCACAGGTGGCACCACAATCAGCCCAGCCACTGGATCACGTTCTGTTCGCCTTGAAGCACGAAGGGGTCAATCTCCAAATCCTGGCTCAAGCGCTCCCAACAATCCCCGCGGCGCAAATGCTTGCAGCGCTGCACCAAACACCTAATGGCCAGTACATCCGGATCGCGGCGTTTCTCTGGGAACACTTCAGTGGCCAGCGGCTTGAGGGTCGGCCGGAGATCACGGTCGGCTATGTGAGCGTATTCGATCCAGCTCGCTATATCACAGGCCCCTCGCGCCGCGATGCACGGTGGCGGGTAGATTTCAACGGACTAGGCTCCCTGGCTTACTGCGCCACGGTCGAACGCACACCGGCGATCGAGGCCGGGATCGCCTCCGACATCCCGGGGCGTGCCAACGCGTTCCTGAAGAGCCTCGGACCTGCCATGCTTGACCGTGCGCTAGCCTGGGCCTATCTGCATGAAACAGAGGATTCCTATGCGATTGAGCATGAGGCCCCGAGCGAAGACAAGGCTCGTGCCTTTGTCCAGCTCCTTCGCCAAGCCCATGAAGGCCAACGCCTTACCGAGGACTACCTGGCTGAATTGCAGTCGTCGACCGTGCTCAACCCGCTCGATCAGGCCGTGCAGTTCCGGGGCGAGCAGAACTGGCTCCGAGGGCCAGGGCGCGGCGCTAGTGGCGTAACGTACGTGCCGCCATGGCCGGAATTGGTCGAGCCACTCATGGACGCGTGGATGGCGTTCGCCAACGACGCACCGAGCCAGACCGACCCCATCGTTGCTGCGAGCATCGCGTCGTTCGGCTTTGTCTTCATTCATCCGTTCATGGATGGCAATGGACGGCTGTCGCGATTCCTCTTTCACAAAGCCTTGTGCACGTCCGGGAAGCTGGCGAAGGGACTGCTCCTGCCTGTGTCAGTCGCCATGAAGCGAAATGAGGCGGACTATCTTGTTGCGCTCCAATCGTACTCACGCCAGGCCCGTGAGCGGGTGAGGGTTACCTGGATCGACGAAGGCGAATACCAGTTCGAGTTCAAGACGGACGATTCGATCTTTCGCTACTGGGATGCCACGCATTGCGTCGAATTCGGTTTCCGGATGGCGGCGCAGGCACTGGATGTGGAGTTGCGCCAGGAAACGGTTTTCCTTGGGCGCTATGATCAGGTGATGCGGCGGGTGAACGAGCGAATCGACGTCCGTGGCAATGATCTGGCGACGCTGGTGATCATCTGCCTCGACAACGATGGCGTCATCTCCAAGAAGCGGCGCAAGCGTTTTTCCGATCGCGTTCCGCAAGCCTCCTTCGACGTGATTGAAGCGGCTGTCCGAGAGGTACTGGATGACGCTGGCGACGAGGACACCAACAGCGAATGAAGGCGCTGCATAGAGACAGGCACCAGCGCCCCGGCACCGGCGCGGCGTCCGTAATGCAGGCGCCGCGTCATGTCCTTGCCTCAGGCCGGCTCGAAGCGCTCCCCCTTGAATACCCGCACCGGGGCGCCGCGCTCCACCTGATGGTGCAGCAAGCGCCGCCGGGCGCGTTGGGCGAGCATGCTCTGGTCCGCCTGCTGCGCCAGCTTGTGCGCGATCAGCAATGTGGCAATGCGCTTGTTGGCATGCTGGCTGCGCTCGGACTGCACCCTGACGCTGATGCCGGTCGCCACATGGATGGCGCGCACAGCCGACTCGGTACGGTTCACGTGCTGCCCGCCTGGCCCGGAGGCCCGGCAGGTCTCAAAGCGGATCTCGCCCGCCAGGGCTGGCGACGGCGCAGCGCAACGCGCCACGCCGATAAACCAGTTCTTGCGCGCATGCCGGGGCCGGTAAGGGCTCTGGCAAGTCCATTGCACCGTGCCCTCCCACTGGCGCGCCAAGTCCGGCGCCGGCTCGCCATCCAGGCTCACCAGCACCGAGCGCAGGGTGCCCGCGCGCTCGCCACCCTCCTCGTCGATGATCTCGATCTGCACGCCGCAAAGCGTCGCCTCGTGCAGCAGGCGCCGGAGCGCCCGGCTGACTGCCAGGCAGCATTCGGATGGCCCTTGCGCCGCGGAAAGTTGTAGCAGGATCATCGGCAGCACTCCCCGCTGGTCTTGTATGTGAGCACGGGGCGCAGGCGCGCCAGCGGCCTTGCCAGGCCCGCGTCGCAAAGCGCCGCCACCACGCTCTCGATGGGCTTGTAGGCTTGCGGCGCCTCCTCGTAGATCAGTTGCCGGTCGCGGCAGATCACGCGGCTGTCAAAGCGCGTCCGGCTTAGTTGCTCGACGGTAAAGCGCCCCGACAAGCGGCTCTTGCACTCGCCGCGCATCCATTTGCGGCCCGCGCCGTGCGCCAGCGACAACAAGCTGCGCGCATCGGCGACCGGCTCGACCAGGTAGCTGTAATCTCCCCGCGAGCCCGGGATCACCACCGGGCCGGCATCGGCCGGCGTGGCGCCCTTGCGGTGCAGCCAGCCGGCAATGCCGTCGATCGTGGCCGCGGCCAGGAAGTTGTGGTCGACGTCGAGCACCCGCTCGCCGCCGCCCCGCAGCCGGTCCAGCATGCGGCGCGCGACCAGCTCGCGGTTGCCTTGCGCGAAACGCATCGCCTGCGCATGCCTGGCCAGATAGTCGGCGCCATCCTGGCTGCCGCCGCTCAAGCCACTGTGGCCGAAGCGCTCGATCTGAGCTTGCAGGATTGCCTGGCCGAGCCCGCGCGAGCCGCTGTGCACCAGCAGCACCAGCCGGCGGCGTTCCAGCCCGAGCGCCGCCACCGCGGCTTCGTCGAGAATCTCGTCGATCTGCTGCACTTCGGCAAAGTGATTGCCCCCGCCGATCGTGCCCAGCGCGTGCTCGTGCCCCACGCCTTGCAGAGACTGGCTGGCCACGACCTGCGCCACGGCCTCGGCCCATGACGCGTCGAGCGGCCCATCGATATTGCCGAGCCGCTTCTCCAGCTGGTCCGCGCCGATCCTGGTCGCGTCCAGCTCCGTGCGCCACAGCGCCATGCCGCAGCCGATGTCATTGCCGACCAGCGCAGGATAAAGCCGGCCGCTGGAGAAAAAGGCCGCGCCCACCGGATAGCCCCGGCCAGGATGCAAGTCAGGCATGCCGGCGACTCGCTCCATGCCGGCGAGACTAGCGGTGTGGTGAAGTTGTTGGATCGCGTCGCCTTCGATCCAGGTGTGGTCCGACGCGATCAGCGATACGCGTTCGGACAGATGCTTGATGCCATTGCCCATATACCATCCAGATAAGAGAAAGAATCTGATGTGGCAGGCCGGAGCCGGGCAATGCAACTCACCGCGCAACGCGATGCCAATTTGGCAATGCGCTTGCGCGGCGGAACGATTAAACCTGGCGCGGCCTGCAAGGATGCGTCGACGTTTTCATGGTGTGCTCTCCTTTGCAGTGCGATTGATGAATGAAGGGAAACGATCGTAATGCGCAATGGCGTGATCTGGCAATGTTGACGATCAGATCAGCGCGCGCGGCTGTTGTCAGACCGAGACACTTATCTGTCACGCGAGCGTCACGCCTTCATCACGCCACCGTCACGTGGCCCATGCATCGTAGCGGTCTTTCGACACCACTTTTCTCCTACATGCGCATCCTCCCGTCCGCGACCGTCATTGCCGTTATCGCCGTCACCGCTGCGGCCTGGGCTTTGCCCGCCGCGGCCCAGGCCACAGCCCCTGCCGCTTACCCCGCCACCCTCGCCGGCCACGCCATCCTGCCCGCGCAGAGCTATATCGCCGCGCCCAAGGACGCGCCGCAGGACCTGCAGGAGAGCGGCAAGTTCACCACCGGCGCGCGCGTGGAAAAGATCGGTGCGGTGGAAGGCCAGTCGAACAACCGGCCGACGGGCGTCTCGCTGCCCTTCAAGGGCCAGCCGCTGCAAGGCCATTCCGGCATCAAGCACATGGCGGACGGCAGCTTCTGGGTGCTGACCGACAACGGCGCCGGCAGCAAGGCCAACTCGCCGGACTTCATGCTCTACCTGAATCACTACAAGGTGGACTTCAAGAGCGGCAAGCTCCATCGCCTGGGCACTGTGTTCCTGCACGATCCGGACAAGAAGGTGCCCTTCCGCGTCGTCCACGAAGGCACCAGGCAACGCTACCTGACCGGTTCGGACTTCGACACGGAAAGCTTCCAGTTCGCCGGCGGCGCGCTGTGGATCGGCGACGAGTTCGGGCCCTTCCTGATCAAGGCCGACCTGCAAGGCAAGGTGCTGGCCGTGTACGACACGCTGGTCGACGGCAAGGTCGTCCGCTCGCCGGACCATCCCGCCGTGACCACGCCGGGCGTGCCGGGCGGCGCGGTGGACTTCCAGGTCAAGCGCTCCAAGGGCTTCGAAGGCATGGCCTCATCACCGGACGGCAGCAAGCTCTACGCGCTGCTGGAAGGCCCCGTGTGGAGCGCCGAAACCAAGGATTTTGAGCGTATCGGCGGCAAGGAAGCCCTGCGGGTGCTGGAGTTCGACACCCAGGCCGGCAAGTGGACGGGCCGCTCATGGAAGTACCCGCTGGAAGCCAATGGCAACGCCATCGGCGACTTCAACATGATCGACGCCAGCACCGGCCTCATCATCGAGCGCGACAACGGCGAAGGCACGGCCGACAAAGCCTGCCCCGAAGGCCAGAAGCGCAACGACTGCTTCTCGGATATCGCCAAGTTCAAGCGCATCTACAAGATCGAACTGAGCGACGCCAACGCGGGCGGCCCGGTGCGCAAGATCGGCTACATCGACCTGCTCAATATCGCCGACCCCGACAAGCTGGCCCGCAAGCCGCTCAATGAAGGCGTGCTCAAGTTCCCGTTCTTCACCATCGAGAACGTGGATGTGGTCGACCCGACCCATATCGTGGTCGGCAACGACAACAACCTGCCCTTCTCCAGCAGCCGCGAGCCTAACAAGGCCGACGACAATGAACTGGTGCTGCTTGAGGTCGGTGAGTTCCTGAGGGCGAAGTAATTGGCCTCAGGGCAGTGCCGGCGCACGAGCCGGCGTGGATGGGTGTCCCGGGCTAACGAGGACACCCATCCGGCCTACACTTCCAGCCATTCCTTGCGAATGGCGGCATTGGCCTTCAGGTCCCCAGGCGTGCCCTCGAACACAATGTGCCCGTGCCCCATCACATAGACCCGCTGCGAGATATCCAGCGCGATAGCCAGCTTCTGCTCGATCAGCAGCACCGACACGCCACGCTCCTTCAAGACCTTCAGGTAATCGCCCACCAGCGCGACGATCATCGGGGCCAGCCCTTCGGTAGGCTCGTCGATCAGCACCAGGTCGGGGTCGCCCATCAGGGTGCGGCACAGCGTGAGCATCTGCTGCTCGCCGCCGGAGAGCACGCCGGCTGACGTATTCTCGCGCTCCTTCAGGCGCGGGAACATGTTGTACATGTCCTGCACCGTCCAGCGAGGCTTGGACTGGCGCGGATTGCGCTTCTCCCCGAGCTGCAGGTTCTGGCGCACCGTGAGCGTGGGAAAGATATCGCGGTTCTCCGGCACGTAGCCCACGCCCAGGTGGGCGATCTCGAAGGTGCGCCGCCCGAGGATCTCTTCGTCGCGAAAGCGCACCGAGCCCTCCGCCTTGACCATGCCGAGGATGGCCTTGGCCATGGTCGAGCGCCCCACCCCGTTGCGGCCCAGCAGCGCGACGATCTCGCCTTCGTCGATATGCGCGTCGACGCCGTGGAGGATATGGCTTTTGCCGTAGTAGGCGTGCAGGCCCTGCACGTCCAGCATGCGCTTGCCCATCAGTGCGCTCCCTCAGTAGCAGGTTCGTCCAGGGTCGTGCCCAGGTAGGCTTCCTTGACCTTGCGGTTGGCGCGGATGGCCTCGGGCGTGTCGGTGGCGATGACCTCGCCGTAGACCAGCACCGAGATCCGGTCGGCCAGCCCGAACACCACGCTCATGTCGTGCTCCACCATCACCAGGGTCTTGCCCACGGTGACGCGGCGGATCAGTTCCACCGCATGGTCGGACTCCGAGCGGCTCATGCCGGCCGTGGGCTCGTCCAGCAGGATCACCTCGGCGCCGCCGGCGATGGTGATGCCGATCTCCAGCGCGCGCTGTTCCGCATAGGTCAGCAGGCTGGCCTGGGTGCTATGGCGGTGCTGCAGCCCGATCAGCTCCAGCACTTCGTCCGCCCGCTCGCGCGCGTCGCGCAGCTCGGACAGGCGATGCCAGAACGAATACTTGTAGCCCAATGACCAGAGCACCGCGCAGCGCAGGTTTTCGAACACCGACAAGCGGTGAAAGATATTGGTGATCTGGAAGCTGCGCGACAGTCCCATGCGGTTGATCACGAATGGCTGCAGCCCGCCGATCTCCTGCCCATTCAGCCTGACCGTGCCCGAGCTTGGCGCGAAGCGCCCCGAGATCAGGTTGAAGGTGGTCGATTTACCGGCGCCGTTGGGGCCGATCAGCGCATGCCGCTCCCCCTTGGGGATGCTCAGGTTGACGCCCCGGATGATCTCGGTCTGGCCGAATTTCTTGCGTACGTCGTTCAGTTCCAGTGCGGCGCTCATGCCGTGCCTCCCGCCATTTCGGCCTGTACCTTGTCCCACGTGGCGCGCACCCGCGCGCGCGCGGCGCGGCAAGCCAGCAGGCCGGCCACCCACAACGCTGCGGCCACCAGCCACGGCTTCACCGTCGCGGCGTCGAAGCCGATGCGCAACAGCGACATCTCCGTCCCGTTGGCGCTGTCCACCTGCACCTTGTAGACCAGCTCCACGGTGAGGATCACCGCGGCGAGCAGCACCAGCCCGGCAGCCGCGGCGCGGCCGTAGTCGGGCAACATGGCGCGCAGCTTGCCGCGCGCGAGCAGCGGCACCTGCATCATCAGCAAGCTGGCGATGCCGCCCGGCACGAACATGACCATCAGCACGAAAAACAGGCCAAGGTACAGCAGCCAGGCCTTGGTCAGGTCCGACAGCGCCACCGCGAACAGGATGAACACCACCGCGCCGATCACCGGCCCGAAGAACACGCCCGCGCCGCCAATGAAGGCTGCCAGCAGCACCCCGCCGGAGCGCACCGCACTGACGTTCTCGGCCGACACGATCTCGAAGTTGATGGCCGACAGCGCCCCCGAGATGCCGGCGAAGAACGCCGACAGGATCAGCACCAGGTAACGCACGCGCTGCGTGTTGTAGCCGATGAATTCCACCCGTTCCGGGTTGTCACGCACCGCGTTGGCAATGCGGCCGAGCGGCGTCTGGGTCCAGGCGTACATGGCCACCATCGACAACAGGCACCACACCGCGATCAGGTAGTACACCTGGCGCCCGGGTCCGTAGGTGATGCCGAACACGGGGTCTCCCACCATGCGGTTGGTGGAGATGCCGCCCTCGCCGCCGAAGAAATCCGGGAACATCAGCGAGCTGGCAAATACCATTTCCCCGATGCCCATGGTGATCATCGCGAAGGTGGTGCCGGACTTCTTGGTGGTGACATAGCCGAACAGCACGCCGAAGAAGGCGCCGGCCAGGCCGCCCACCACCGGCAGCAGCGACACCGGCAGCCATACCTTGCCCGCCCCCACCATATTGAGCACGTGGATGGCGATGAAGGCGCCCAGGCCCGCGTACACCGCATGGCCAAACGACAGCATGCCGGTCTGCCCGAGCAGCATGTTGTAGGACAGCGCGAAAATAATCATGATGCCCATCTGGGACATCAGCGTGATGGCGAACCCGCCGGTGAAGAACAGCGGCATCACCAGCATCAGGGCCGCGGTCAGGCCCCAGATCGCCCAGCGTGCCAGGTTCATCGGGCGGTAGCGCATGGTGCTGCCGGTCACAACCGTCTCGCGGCGTTGTTGCATTGTCGTCTCCATGCTCATGCTATCAACCCTCCCTGGTGCCCATCAAACCACGCGGGCGGAAGATCAGCATCACCACCAGCAACAGATACGGCAGTACCGGGGCAACCTGCGCCACCGTGAGCTTCCATAGCGAGGACAGCGGCGTGCTGTCGGTAACCTGCAGGCCGATCGAGCCCAGCAGGCCAGCCAGCGAGGCGTCAAGCGTGACGGCAAAGGTCTGCAGTACGCCGATCAGCAGCGAGGCAATGAACGCCCCCACTAAAGACCCCATGCCGCCCACCACCGCCACCACGAAGATGATCGACCCCACCGCCGCCGCCATCGACGGCTCGGTGATAAAGGCATTGCCGCCGATCACGCCGGCCAGCCCCGCCAGCGCAGCGCCACCACCGAACACCATCATGAACACGCGCGGCACATTATGGCCAAGCGCCTCGACCATTTCCGGATGCGTCAGCGCGGCCTGGATCACCAGCCCGATGCGGGTGCGGGTGAGCACCAGGTAGATCGCCACCAGCATTGCCAGCGACACCACCATCATGAAGGCGCGGTACTTGGGGAACGAGGAGGTGAATACGGTAAACAGCGGCCCGTCC
Source organism: Cupriavidus sp. GW822-FHT02D05 (assembly GCF_058802485.1). Taxonomy (NCBI): domain Bacteria; kingdom Pseudomonadati; phylum Pseudomonadota; class Betaproteobacteria; order Burkholderiales; family Burkholderiaceae; genus Cupriavidus; species Cupriavidus sp. GW822-FHT02D05. The sequence goes on from NZ_JBXAOE010000025.1 coordinate 93,710, forward strand.
AGCTCTGCCGGGATGCGGTAGGGTACGGCGGCAAGGCCCCATACCAGCTTCACGCCTTCCTCGATCAGGTAAGCCAGGCCGAAGGTAAACAGCAGCTCCGCCACGTGCCCGTATTTGTGCACGGTGCGCAGCCCGAAGCGCTCCACCAGCGCGCCAGCGCCGGCCACCAGCAGCGGCGCGAAGATCAGCGCGGGCCAGAAGCCGATCTTGCTGGCAATGGTGTAGGCGAAGTACGCGCCCAGCATGTAGAAGCTGGCGTGCGCGAAGTTCAGCACGCCCATCATGCTGAAGATCAGCGTAAGCCCGGAAGAGAGCATGAACAGCAACAGCCCGTAGCTGACGCCGTTCAATAGGGAAATGACGAAGAATTCCACAACTTATCCTTCATTCTGACGCACGTGGCCAGTTGGCGGCCACCGATCGGCCGGTCGGAGAACGGGCGCGCGCGGGTGAGCGCCGCCCACCCGAAAGCGGCATGCGTCGCGCCGGGTCGACCGAAGTATGCAGGATCGGGTGGCGCGCCGGAACTGGCCGCGCCATCCGCCGCGCGCGAGCTTAGCCCGGGCGCTTCATCTGGCAGGAAGTCGGCTGCGCTGCCACGTACTGATCCATCAGCGCATCGGTCTTCCAGCCAAAGCCGGTGTTTTCCTGGTCGAACTTGACCTCCTTGCCGTCAACCTTGGTCCAGGTAGCCACCACCAGCGACTGCTGGGCCTGGTGATCCGAGCCGCGCATCTCCACCGTGCCATTCAGGCTTTCGGCCTTGAGGCCTTCGAGCGCCTTGGCCACCTTGACCGGATCCGTCGACTTGACGTCCGTGAACGCCTTGCCCAGCATGGCGATGCCGGTGTACGCGGCCATCACGTAGAAGTCATCGTTGTACTTCTTCTTGAAGCCTTCGATGACGTCCGCGCCCTTGAAGCCCTTGTTGTTGGGGTTGTAGTAGCCGACGTACTTGACGTGCCCGGCTTCCGACGGACCCATGGCGGTCGGCACGCCGGTGGTGGCGGCGTAGTAGGTGTAGTAGTTGGTGCTCAGGCCCGCGTCCTTGCCGGCCTTGATCAGCAGCGCGAGGTCGCTGCCCCAGTTACCGGTGATCACCGTGTCGGCCCCGGAGGCCTTGATCTTGGCCGCATAAGGGGCAAAGTCCTTGACCTGCGCCAGCGGGTGCAGGTCTTCGCCGACGATCTGGATGTCCGGACGCTTGCGCTTCAGGTATTCCTTGGCGGCGCGCGCCACCTGGTGGCCGAAGGAGTAGTTCTGATTGATCAGGTAGACCTTCTTGACGCTGGGATCCTTGGCCAGGTAAGTGGTCAGCGCCTCCATCTTCATGTCGGAATTGGCGTCCAGGCGGAAGTGCCAGTAGTTGCACTTGCCGTTGGTCATGTCCGGATCCACCGCGGCGTAGTTCAGGTAGACGATCTCCTTGCCCGGATTACGCTCGTTGTGCTTGGCCACCGCGTCTTCCAGCGCCAGGCCCACGGAGGAGCCGTTGCCCTGCACGATATAGCGGATGCCCTGGTCCACCGCCTGCTTGAGGATGGTCAGGCTTTCCTGTGGCGAGAGCTTGTTGTCAAAGCCAACCACTTCAAACTTGTTCCCGCCCCCCCAGTTCTTCTGGTTGGCGATGTCCGCGACAAACTGCCAGCTCTTTAGCTGGTTCTGCCCCACCGGCGCCATCAGGCCGGACAGCGGGTCGATAAAGGCGATCTTCACCGTATCGGCAGCCGCAACCCCGGAACCCATTGCCGCGAAAATGGCCGTAGCTGCCACGAGCGGACGCAATCTGATCATGCTTGTCTCCTTCGGTTTTATTGTTGGCTGTGGTTGATCCCGATTCGCGGCGGCGCTCTCTCCCAAGACCGCGCGCGCCGCAAACCTGTCCTGCAATCGCCGGCATCAACGCCCGGCAAGCATTGGCGGCTCTATGGCCGCCTTGGGGTCAGGCCGCCGGCAGGCGGTAGTCCTTGAACTGCTCGCGCAGCTTGAGTTTCTGCATCTTGCCAGTAGCGGTGAGCGGAATCTCGGTGACAAAGGCAACGTCGTCGGGGATCCACCATTTGGCGACCTTGCCTTCGAAGTACGTCAGCAATTCCTCGCGCGTCACCTCGGCGCCGGCCTTCTTCATCACCACCAGCAGCGGGCGCTCGTCCCACTTGGGGTGATAGCAGGAAATGCAGGCCGCCATATGCACCGCCGGGTGGGCGGCCGCCACGTTCTCGATATCGATCGAGGAGATCCACTCGCCGCCGGACTTGATCACGTCCTTGCTGCGGTCGGTGATCTGCATGTAGCCGTCGGGGTCGATGGTGGCCACGTCGCCCGTGGGGAACCAGCCATCCACCAGCGGCGACGCGTCGTTGCGGTAGTAGTGCTCGATCACCCAGGGGCCGCGCACGTGCAGGTCGCCGAACGCCTTGCCATCCCAGGGCAGCTCGTTGCCGTCGCCGTCGACGATCTTCATGTCCACGCCGTAGATCACGCGGCCCTGCTTTTCCTGGATCTTCTGCTGTTCGTCTTCCGGCAGGTCATTGTGGCGCGCCAGCAGCTTGCAGGACGTGCCCAGCGGGGACATCTCCGTCATGCCCCAGGCGTGAATGGTCTCCACGCCGAGCGCCTTGAGCGCGCGGATCATGGCGGGCGGCGCCGCCGAGCCGCCGATCACGGTGCGATTGAAGGTGGAGAACTTGAGATTGTTGGCCTGCACATGCTGCAGCAGGCCCAGCCATACCGTGGGCACGCCGGCCGAGAAGGTCACCTTCTCCTTCTCGAACAGCTCGTAGACCGAAGCACCGTCCAGCTTGGCGCCCGGCAGCACCAGCTTGGCGCCCACCAGCGGCACCGAATACGGCAGACCCCAGGCGTTGACGTGGAACATCGGCACCACGGGCAGGATCACGTCACGCGCCGAGCAGCCCAGCGCGTCCGGCAGCGCCGATGCGTAGGAGTGCAGCACGGTGGAGCGATGCGAATACAGCGCGCCCTTGGGGTTGCCGGTGGTGCCGGAGGTGTAGCACAGGCTGGAGGCCGTGTTCTCATCGAACTGCGGCCACGTGTAGTTGCCGTCCTGCGCGTCGATCAGGTCCTCGTAGCACAGCAGCGGCACCTTGGCTTGCGCCGGCATGTGCGAGCGGTCGCTCATCATCACCCAGCCCTTCACGCCCGGGCAATGCGCCGCCACGCCTTCGACCAGTGGCAGGAAGGTGGCGTCGAAGAACACGTACTGGTCTTCGGCATGGTTGATGATGTAGGCGACCTGCTCTGGGAACAGGCGCGGGTTGACGGTATGGCATACCGCTCCCGAGCCCGATACGCCGTAGTAGATCTCCAGGTGACGATAGCCATTCCAGGCCAGCGTGCCAACACGGTCGCCCGACTGCACGCCCAGCGCGGCGATGGCCTGGGCCAGCTTGCGCGAGCGCAGCTCGCAATCGCGGTAGGTATAACGGTGCAGATCGCCTTCGGTCCGTCGCGAGACGATTTCCGTGCCGCCATAGTGGCGTGCGGCGTGCTTGATGATGGAGGAAATGAGCAGGGGTTCGCTCATCATTTGACCCATCAATGCCATGGAATAGTCTCCTGTAATTTTCGAAATCCGTCAAAAAAACGAACAACCGTTCTATTTTTGGGCCGATTGTTGCCATCCATTGATGAAACGTCAACGGGAATCCGTTGTGCAGCGCCATATCCGGGAGGCCGGCGGGCTGCACCCCGGCACCATGGCGGTGCGCCAGGGGCGGGATTCAAGGGATATCCGGAAACATTGTGGTGACAACGACGGTCAGAGATGCGAATGACGGCGTGGAAGTACAATAACGCCTGCCATGTTGCACCTCAACATGTCGTTTTCCCTAGCCTGCAAGCGCACTTGCGCGAAATCCGACATGCCGGCGCTGCACCGCCCAGCCACCCATAGTGATGCCCCAGTGAACTCTCCCGAGCCAACCGACGCCCCCCAAGCCTTGCCAGACCCCGCCGGCCCCGCCCCATTGAATGCTGCCGAGCCGCGGCCGCCGTTCACTGCCGTGCCTGGCTTTGCGGAACTCGGCCCGCGCTTCTTTACACGGCTCGCGCCGACGCCGCTACCCTCCCCCAGGCTGGTCAGCGTGTCGGCCTCCGCAGCCGGGTTGCTGGGCTGGGATGCGGATGCCGCAACGCAGCGTAGCTTCATCGAAACTTTTGCAGGAAATCACGTGCCCGAGTGGGCCGATCCCCTCGCCAGCGTGTACTCCGGCCATCAGTTCGGGGTCTGGGCGGGGCAGTTGGGCGACGGCCGGGCGATACGCCTGGCCGAGGCGCGCACCGCCTCCGGCCCCTGGGAAATCCAGCTCAAGGGCGCCGGCATGACGCCCTACTCGCGCATGGCCGATGGCCGCGCCGTGCTGCGCTCCTCGATCCGGGAATACCTGTGCTCCGAGGCGATGCAGGCGCTGGGCGTGCCCACCACGCGCGCCATGTGCATCATCGGATCGGACGCCCCGGTGCGCCGCGAGACCATCGAGACCGCCTCCGTGGTGACGCGCCTGGCGCCGTCCTTTATCCGCTTTGGCCATTTCGAGCATTTCGCGGCCCGCGAGGACCTCGGCTCGCTGCGCCAGCTGGCGGATTTCGTGATCGACCGCTTCATGCCCGAGTGCCGCGACGACAAGCAGCCCTACCAGGCCCTGCTGCGTGAAGTCTCCCTGCGCACCGCCGACCTGATGGCCAGGTGGCAGGCCGTGGGCTTCTGCCATGGCGTGATGAACACCGACAATATGTCGATCCTCGGACTGACCATCGACTACGGCCCCTTTGGCTTCCTCGATGCGTTCGACGCCAACCACATCTGCAACCATTCCGATTCGCAAGGCCGCTATGCCTACAGCCAGCAGCCGCAGGTTGCGTTCTGGAACCTGCACTGCCTGGCCCAGGCACTGATGCCGCTGTGGCGAGAGGGCGATGGCAAGGCCGACGCCGAAACCAGCAAAGCGGCCACCGACGCCGCGGTAGAAGCCGCGCGCGCCGCGCTGGATCCGTTCCGCGAACGCTATGCCGCAGCCTTCTTCCAGCAATACCGGGACAAGCTTGGCCTGCGCCCGACGGGCGGCCCCGATGCCGACGACGAGCCGCTGCTGACTGACCTGTTCCAGCTGATGCACGCCCAGCGTGTGGACTACACCTTGTTTTGGCGCAACCTCGCCCGCATCTCCTGCGCCGATGGCAGCCAGGATGCCCCGGTGCGTGACCTGTTCCTGGACCGCGCGGCGTGGGATGCCTGGGCCGAGGCCTACCGCGCCCGCCTGCGTGCCGAGAACTCCGTTGACGCCGTGCGCGCTGTGGCCATGCTGGCGGTCAACCCGAAGTACGTGCTGCGCAACCACTTGGCAGAAACCGCCATCCAGCGCGCGCGCGAGAACGATTTCAGCGAGGTGGATCACCTGCTGGCCGTGCTGTCGCGCCCGTTCGACGAGCAGCCGGAGGCCGAGGGCTACGCCGCGCTGCCGCCGGACTGGGCAGCCGGGCTGGAAGTGAGCTGTTCGTCGTGAAGGCGCGGCACCACTGCAAGCACCGTAAGGTTTGACAGGCAAGAAACGACCAACTGGCCTCGGGTGACGAAAAGCGGGCTGCGCAACAAGCTGTGCGCCGGCCAAGTCTCCCGGCCAACGAGAAAGGAAAGCCGATTATGACCACGCAAAAAACCGAAGCCGAGTGGCGCGAGCAACTCTCCGACATCGAGTACCGCGTTGCCCGCGAAGCCGCCACCGAGCGGCCCTTCACCGGCCGCTACTGGGATCACTGGGAGCGCGGCACCTACCGTTGTGTCGGCTGCGGCACGCCGCTGTTCGAAGCCAGCACCAAGTTCGACGCCGGTTGCGGCTGGCCGAGCTACTTCCGCCCGATCAACGGCGAGGTGATCGACGAGCACACCGACCACACGCACGGCATGGTCCGGGTGGAGGTTCGCTGCAAGGAATGCGGCAGCCACCTTGGCCACGTTTTCGAAGATGGCCCCGCGCCCACCGGTTTGCGCTACTGCATCAACTCGGCTGCGCTAAAATTCGACCAGCGCGACCCTGCCGACCTCAACGCGGGTGACGCCGCGCCGACATCGCCCGACACGCCGCGCTAAGCCCGAACCGCCCGCGCGGCGGTTCGCCGCCAACCAAGCCTTCGACCTTGCGTCGCTCAATCCTGTTCGCATGAAATTCCTGTTCGACCTGTTTCCGGTCATCCTGTTCTTCGTCGCCTTCAAGTTCGCTGGCATCTATGCCGCCACCGGCGTGGCGATCGCCGCCACCGTGGTGCAGATCGGCTGGGTCTGGCTGCGCCACCGCAAGGTCGAGCCGATGCAGTGGGTCAGCCTGGCGATCATCTCGGTGTTCGGCGGCGCCACGCTGCTGCTGCATAACGAGACCTTCATCAAGTGGAAGCCCACCGTGCTGTACTGGCTGTTTGCCGCCACGCTGACCCTGTCGGCGCTGATCTGGCGCAAGAACCTGATCCGCGCCATGCTGGGCAAGCAGGTCACCATGCCGGAAGCCGCCTGGGGCAAGCTCAACGCCGCCTGGGCCGCTTTCTTCGCCGTGATGGGCGTGGTCAACCTCTATGTGGCCTACCAGTTCTCCACCGACGCCTGGGTCAACTTCAAGCTGTTCGGCAGCATGGGCCTGATGCTGGTGTTCATCCTGGCACAAAGCGTCTGGCTGTCCCGCCACATGCAGGAAAACACCCCCGAGTAAGCGCACCGGCGGGCCCAGCCCGCCGCGCCTGCCTCGATTGATCTCCCGGCTCCGGCCGGGCCCCACCAGGATACGCATTCACCGATGGCCGCAGAACCCGCACAAATCGAAGCCCTGCTGCGCGCAGCCCTTTCGCCGTCCAGCATCGAAGTACGCGACGACAGCGCGCTGCACGCCGGCCACGCCGGCGCCGCCTCCGGCGGCGGGCATTACCACGTCACCATCGTCAGCGCGCAATTTGCCGGCAGCACCCGGGTGGCGCGCCATCGCATGGTGTATGATGCGCTGCGCGATCTATTCCCCGCGCAAATCCACGCGCTGGCGGTGACCGCGCTGACTGACCAAGAACTTGAATCCCGCGAAACCTCCCGCGATTCCTCGAGCAACTCTCAGATCTGATTCCATGAAGACCACAGTCCTCTCGTTCAGCCTGGCGGCTGTGCTTGCCGCTGGCAGCTTGCCCGCCCTCGCCCAGAACGCCGCCGTCGTGAATGGCAAGGCGATCCCCTCGGCCAAGCTGGACAAGCTCGTAGCCGGCACCGGACAGCCTCCCAGCGCAGAACTGCGCGACCGTGCCCGCACCATGCTGATCGACCGTGAGCTGCTGCTGCAGGAAGCCAACAAGCGCGGCCTGACCCAGCGCGACGACCTGCAGGAACAACTGGAGCAAGCCAAGCTGAACGTGCTGGCCGGTGCCGTGTTCGAGGACTACGTCAAGACCCACGGCGCCAGCGACGACGAACTGCGCAAGCAGTACGACAAGATTAAGTCCCAGTTCGGCAGCGGCAAGGAATACCACGCCCGCCACATCCTGGTCGAGAAGGAAGCCGACGCGCGCGCCATCATCGCCAAGATCAAGGCCGGCGCCAAGTTCGAAGACATGGCCAAGGCCTCGTCCAAGGACCCGGGCTCCGCAGCCAACGGCGGCGACCTCGACTGGGCCAACAGCAGCAGCTACGTGCCGGAGTTCTCGGCCGCCATGACCGCGCTGAAGAAGGGCCAGATGACCGAAACCCCGGTCAAGACCCAGTTTGGCTGGCACATCATCCAGCTCGACGACACCCGCGACGCCAAGATCCCGACGTTCGAGGAAGTCAAGCCGCAGCTAGTGCAGATGCTGATGGGCGACCAGAACTGGCAGCGCGAGCAGTTCCAGGCAATGATGAAGTCGCTCAAGGACAAGGCCAAGATCCAGTAAGTGGACCCGGGCTTGCCGTGACGAGAAAACCGGCGCCGATGGCGCCGGTTTTCATTTGCGCGAGCGGGATACCGCTGGTTTGCTCCCTTCAACCTTCCTGCCCGCCAAGCGTTCGCAGGTATCCATGCGCTGCGCCCCGCAGTTGTCGCATCAGCCGCGAGAAATCGATCCCCTCCCCCTCATCGATGCAAGCATGCGAGATCAGGCCATAGACGATGGCCTGCAGCGTCACCGAGGCCTCCTCAACCACCGCGGCCTGCGGCGCGTCGGCCGCGCATAGCAGCGCCCGGCTCCACCCGTTCACAAACCGTGCGTACATCTTCTGGTAGGCCGCGCGCCCCGAGTAATGCCGCTCCAGCAGGTAGATCGGCCCCCAGCGCTCCGGCGTCTCCCGGTGGTGCTCTACGTTGACGGCGATCAGCGCATCCACGATGGCCGCCATCGATTCGCCCCGGCACTGCGTCAGTCCGGCGTCCATCGCCAGCACGATCCGCTTGGCGCGCAGGTGCAGGCATACCTGTGCCAGCTCCTCCTTGCTGCCGAAGTACTCGTAGAACGTCCCCAGCCCCACGCCGGCCAGGTCCACGATGGCGCGGATCGTCACGTGCCCATAGTCCTGCCCGGCCAAAAGCCGAACAAAGGCCTCCTGGATGGCCAGGGAGGTCTGCCACGAGCGCGACTGCACCGGCCTGCGGCGCGGCTTCGCCGGGCCTTTTTGCTGTGGGTTCATGGTGCTCCGAAAGCCGAACATGCAGGCTGGCCATTCTATCTAGAATGACCTTTCGAATCTAACGGGTGGCGGCAAGCCCGGCCGCCCGGCCCAAGGAGACAACCCGCCATGAACGCCACCCACGCCACGCACGCCACGCACGCCACCCACGTCATCACCAACCAGGTCCCGGAGCTCAAGGACTACAACCTCTACACCAGCGACCCCGGCATCCGCCGCGCGGTTGCCCGCGCCGGCGCGGGATGGAACGAGGGGGAACTCGAACGCCAGGGCGCGGTGCTCGGCGCCGAGCAAACGATCCGGCATGCGGAAGATGCCAACCGCCATCATCCCGAGCTGCACACACACTCGCGCATCGGCGAGCGCATCGACCAGGTGCGTTTTCACCCGGGCTGGCAGGCGCTCATGACCATTGCGCGCCGCAGCGGGCTGGCCAACCTGCCCTTCGCCGATACGCGCCCCTCGGCCTGGGCTTCCTACGCGGCCTCGCTCTATATGCATAGCCAGATCGAGTCCGGCTCGCTGTGCCCCACCAACATGACCCAGGCCTGCATCCCCGTGCTGCGCAAGGAGCCGGGATTGTTCGCGCAGTTCGGCGACAAGCTGCTGACGCAGGCCTACGACCCGCGCGACCTTCCCATCGAGCACAAGCACGCGATCAACGTGGGCATGGGCATGACCGAGAAACAAGGCGGCTCCGACGTGCGCGCCAACACCACGCGCGCCATGCCCAGCCGCGGCGAGGGGCGTGGAGCCGAGTACCTGATCACCGGCCACAAGTGGTTCTTCTCCGCGCCGATGTCGGATGCCCACCTGGTGCTGGCGAACACCGAGGCCGGCTCCTCCTGCTTCTTCGTGCCGCGCTGGCGCCCCGACGGCAGCAAGAACCCCATCGAGATCCAGCGCCTGAAGGACAAGGTGGGCAACCGCTCCAACTCCAGCAGCGAAGTCGAGTTCCGCGCTGCCTGGGGCATCATGGTCGGCGAGGAAGGCCGCGGCATTCCCACCATCCTGGAGATGGCCACGTATAGCCGGCTTAACTGCTCGCTATCGAGCGCCGGTTTCCTGCGCCAGGCACTGGTGCAGGCCCTGCACTACGCGCGCCACCGCAGCGCCTTCGGCAAGCCGCTGATCCGCCAGCCGCTGATGGTCAGGCTGCTGGCCGACATGGCGCTGGAGGCGGAGGCAGCGATGCTGCTGGCGATGGACCTGGCCACCGCCTTCGAAGCCACCGACGACCCCGCCCGCCTGGCATGGCGCCGCATCCTCACGCCCGCTTCCAAATTCTGGATCTGCAAGCGCGCGGTGGAGATGACCGGCGAGGCCATGGAAGTGTTCGGCGGCAACGGCTATGTGGAAGATGGCCCCATGGGCCGGCTGTTCCGCGAAGCCCCGGTGAACTCGATCTGGGAGGGCTCCGGCAACGTGATGTGCCTGGACGTGCTACGCGCCATCGGCCGCAACCCGGACGACTACCTGCGGGTGCTGGAACACATGAGCGTGGTCGGCGCGGACGAGCCGCGCATCCAGGCCAGCGTGGCGGCATTGCGCGCGGCGCTGCGCCTGCCCGAGGAAGAGCAGCAGGCCGAGGCACGCCGCACCACCACGCGGCTGGTGCTGACCGCCCAGGCCTGCTTGATGCTCCAGCATGCCGATGCGGCCACAGCCGACGCCTTCCTTGCCAGCCGCTTCGACCCCGAATGGGGCGCCGTCATGGGTATCAGCGCGGGCGGGGGCAATGCCGCGCGCATCGTGGAGCTGGCCTGGGCCGCCTGACGCCAGCATGGCATTGCCGCACCGTGGCCGGGATCAAGCCGCGCAGAGCTCCAGCAACTGCTCGTCGCGAAAGCCCCATTGCGCCGGATCCTCGAACCCCACCACGGTGTCCTCCGTCTCGCGCAGATCGAGCGTCTCGGGGCCGAGGTGAGCGGCCTCGCTCACCGAGTAGAACACCTTGACCTGCGGGCGCAGCGGCTCGTTGTCGTTCTGCGCGAAGACCACCGCCAGCCGTCCGGAACGCAAGCGCAGCACCGTGCCCAACGGATAGATGCCAATGGACCGGGTGAAGGCCTGGAACACGGTACGATCGAACAGCGTATCCACCCGCACCGCCATATACTCCAGCGCCCGCGCTGGTGTCCACGCCTGGTGCCCGGGCCGGTTGGAGGTCAGGGAATCATAGGCGTCGCACACCGCGGCGATCTTGGCGTGCACGCTGATCTCGTTGCCATGCAGGCCAAACGGGTAGCCGCGCCCGTCGATGCGCTCGTGGTGGTGCATGCAGACATCGAGCGGAATATTGCTGTAGAGCTTGGCCTCGTTGAGGACGCGGTAACCCACCGAAGGATGGCGCTGCACCATCGCTACCTCGGCGGCGGTCATCTCGCCCTGCTTGTGCAGCACGTGCGTGGGCACGGAAATCTTGCCGATATCGTGCACCAGGCCCGCCAGCCCGAGCTGTTGCACCGCGGCATTGTCCAGGCCAAGGGTGCGGCCGAGCGCGATCATCAGCGCGCAGACCGCGAAGGAATGCAGATAAGTGTAGTCGTCCCGCACCTTGAGCCGCGCCAGCGCGATCAGGGCCTGCGAATGGCGGGTCAGCGAATTCGATACGGAGTCGACCAGCATCAGGGCGCCCTCCACCTCCAGCGCCCGGCCCATGCGGGCATTCGTGAACATCGACCCGACCACCGCCTTGCCGTTCTTCATCACCTCCCGGGCCAGCCCGAACTCCACCTCCAGCGGCACCCCCGACTGCGGCACGGCGCCGGCCGGCTCGTCGGCGACGGGCTTCACGCTCAAGGATCCCGATGCCGCGAGTTGCGCGGGCGGCGGTACACCCTTGCCCTTGAGCAGATCGATCCAGACCTCCTCGACCTTGGAGGCGATCATCTGGTCGATCTGTTCCTGGCTATTCACCAGGAACCGGGACCGCCAGAAGGGATGCTCCAGCCATGCCCCCCCCACCCTGGCCACGAACATTCCGACTTGAAGCTGTTGGGTCTTGATCCGTTTCAGCATGCCAGCTCCTCGCGTACAGATTGAATAAGGCGTGGCCGCTTAACGGCAAGGAGACGGAATACTTTAGGGCTTCAACGCTTCAACCCTTACCCTGCGGCCGCTTGGCGGCAGGTTTCGGCGCGGCTTCCATCTCCCCGGCCTGGGCGGACTTCATGAAGCTGCTTTCGCTGGTCATCACGCCGACGATCCGCGCGAGCTGGCGGCTGAGGCTGATGTAGGCGTGGCCCATGCGGGCATCGAAGTACAGCGAGTCGCCGCGCGCCAGATGCACCCGTTCGCCGCCGTCGAAATGCACCTCGATCTCGCCGGAGAGTACGTACACGAACTCCTCCCCGGGATGGCGCGCGAAATCCTCGGGCCCCGCGATACGGCGCGCGTGCACGGTGCTGACCACCGGAATCATCTGCTTTCCCACCGCCTCGGTGCCGAGGAATTCATAGGAATACGACACGCCCTGGTAGGTCACGCCCTCGCCTGACCGCGTCACGACGGGTCCCTGGAATGGCGCAGTCTTCGCGCCGGCGCCCGCGAACATCGAGCCCATGTCCATCCGCAGCGCTTTGCCCAGCGCGGCAAAATTCTCGTAGCCCAATGCCAGTTGCCCGCGCTCCGCGCGCGAGATGGTGGTGATCGACACGCCCGACAGCTCGGCCAGATGTGCCAGCGTCCAGCCAAAGGCCTTGCGCGCACTGCGCAGACGCTTGCCAAAGGTCTCGCGGTCGAGCGTGCGCGACTCGTCGCTATCGTCGCTGCCGCGCCCCGGGGCGATGTGTGTTTTCAAGCCTGCGTCCTTTTTTCCGTTGGAGCGGATGCTATCAGACGGCGCAGCCGGGTACATCCCATGCCGCTCACTTTAGTGCAAAATTTGCGTATCCGCAATTTGCATATTCGCAAATTCTTGAATACACTCACTCGCATTCCAAAGCACCAGCGCCCCACGAGCGCGCTCAGCCCCACCACCATCATGCGCACAACTCACGCTGCTTCGCCGATCTCAGCCGACTACCTCGTCATCGGGGGTGGCATTGCCGGCGCGTCCGTCGCGCACTGGCTCGCGCCGCATGGCCGCGTCATCGTGCTCGAGCGCGAAGCCCAGCCTGGCTACCACTCGACCGGCCGTTCGGCGGCACTTTTCATGGAGAGCTATGGCACCCAACAGGTACGCGCGCTGACCATGGCAAGCCGCGCTTTCCTGCAGGACCCGCCGCCGGGCTTTGCCTCGCATCCGCTGCTCACCCCGCGCGGTGCGCTCATGATCGCCGGCCCGGGACAATTGCCGCTGCTCGAAGCGCACTGGGAGGTGCTGCGCGCCATGGACCCCGATGCGCGCCGCCTGAGCGCCGAGCAAGCACGCGAGCGCGTGCCGGCGCTGCGGCCAGAACAGGTGCTGGGCGCCGTGTATGAGCCCAACGCCGCGGACATGGATGTGCATGCCATCCACCAAGGCTATCTGCGCGGCATGCGCCAGGCCGGCGGCAAGCTGGTGTGCGATGCCGAAGCCAGCGCCATTGCGCGCGTGCGGGACCACTGGCGCGTGGAAGCGGGCGGGGCTGTATACGAAGCGCCCGTGCTGCTCAACGCCGCCGGCGCCTGGGTCGACGCCATTGCGCGACTGGCCGGCGTGCAGCCGCTGGGAATCGAGCCCCGCCGCCGCTCCGCGTTCATCTTCGCGCCGCCCGCGGACATGGATACGGACCACTGGCCCATGGTCTTCGGCGCCGGCGAGGACTGGTACTTCAAGCCCGATGCCGGCATGTTGCTGGGCTCGCCGGCCAATGCCGATCCGGTCGAGCCGCAAGACATCCAGCCCGAGGAAATGGATATCGCGCTCGCCATCCACCGCATCGAGGAAGCCACATCGCTGTCGATCCGCCGCCCCACCCGCACCTGGGCCGGGCTGCGCTCCTTCGTCGCCGACGGCGACCTGGTCGGCGGCTTTGACGACGCGGCACCCGGCTTCTTTTGGGTCGCTGGCCAGGGCGGCTATGGCATCCAGACTTCGGCCGCCATGGGCGAAACCTGCGCCGCGCTTGCGCGCGGCTTGCCCGTGCCCGCGCATCCCGCATCGTTCGGCCTGACCGCCGAGATGCTAGGGCCCGCGCGGCTGCGCCGCCTCGCTGGCCCGACCTGAATCGCGTCCCCCCCCCCAAATCGCCAATCGCCAAATTGACCAGGAGTTCACCACCGTGCGTGTATTCAGTGCCTCCCTCGCCACCGAAACCAACACCTTCGGGCCGATGCCGACAGGCCTCGCGTCCTTCAGGGACCGCGGCTACTTCCCGGCTGGCCAGCATCCCGAGCAGATGACGTTCTTCTCCGGCCCGCTGTGGGCCGCCCGGCTGCACGGCAAGGAGCGCGGCTGGCAGTTGTCCGAAGGCATGGTAGCCGGCGCGCAGCCCAGCGGCACGACCACGCGCCATGCCTACGAAACCCTGCGCGAGGAACTGCTGGCCGACCTGCGCGCGGCGCTGCCCGTGGACATGGTGCTGCTAGGCCTGCACGGCGCGATGGTGGCCGATGGCTACGACGACTGCGAAGGCGACTTGCTGCAGCGCGTGCGCGCCATCGTCGGGCCGCAGGTGGTGATCGGCGCGGAACTCGATCCGCACAGCCACCTGACGCCGGAGATGGTGGAGCACGCCGACGTGCTGATCGCCTTCAAGGAATACCCGCACACCGACGTGCTGGAGCGCGCCCTGGAACTGGTCGACCTGTGCGCGGCCAAGGTGCAAGGCAAGGTCCGCCCCGTGGCTGCCGTGGTCGACTGCGAGATGATCGTTACCGTTCATACCTCGCGCGAGCCGGCGCGCGGCTTCGTGGACCGCATCCAGTCGCTGGAAGGCCGCGACGGCGTGCTGTCGGTCTCCATCGCCCACGGCTTCTCGTGGGGAGACGTGCCCGGCATGGGCACCAAGGTGCTGGTCTACACCGATGGCAACCAGGCCCAGGCCGATGCGCTGGCCCGCCGGCTGGCCGACGAGCTGATCGGCATGCGCGAGGCGCTCACGGTGCGCTATCCGGACATCGACACCTCGCTCGACGAGGCCCTGGCCTTCGACGGCGGCCCGGTGGTGCTGGCAGACGGCGCCGACAATCCCGGGGGCGGCGCGGCGAGCGACTCCACCTTTATCCCGCGCCGCATGATCGAGCGCGGCATCGCCAACGCCGCCGTCGGCCCGCTGTGGGACCCGATCGCGGTGCGCATCGCCTTTGACGCGGGTGTGGACGCGCGCCTGGCGATGCGCATCGGCGGCAAGATCAGCCCGCTCTCGGGGGATCCGCTGGACCTGGACTGCACGATCAAGGCGCTCCTGCCCAACATGGTGATGACCGGCCTGTCGAACACGCCGGTGCAGATGGGCGATTGCGCGCTGGTGGAAGCCAACGGCATCGACATCGTGCTGATCACCCTGCGCAACCAGGCGATGGGCACGGATCTGTTCACGCAACTGGGCTGCGACCTCGCGCGCAAGAAGATCATCGTGGTGAAGTCCTCGCAGCATTTTTACGCCTCGTTTTCGACGGTGGCCAAGCACGTGATCTACGCAGGCGCCCCCGGCGCCGTGACGCTCGACCTCACGACCCTGCCCTACCGCAAGGTGCGCCGGCCCAAGTGGCCGCTCGACGCGGCGGCGGCCTGAGCGCCGCGCGCCGGTTAGCAACGGCTACAACCATAACAACGACAACAACGACAACAACGACAACAAGAACGGAGACACGCCCATGAAACCGAATCCCACCCTGCGCACCGCTCTCGCGGCGAGCGCGCTCGTCCTGGCCAGCGTCAGCCTTCCCGTGCTGGCGCAGACCAAGACGCTCAAGGTCGTGGCCCATGCCGACCTGAAGATCCTCGACCCGACCTTCACCACCGCCTACATCACGCGCAACTTCGGCTACATGGTCTACGACACGCTGTTCGCGCAGGACGCGAGCGGCAAGCCGCAACCGCAGATGGTGGAAAAGTACAGCAGTGCCAAGGATGGCAAGCAGTGGAGCTTCACCCTGCGCCCCGGCCTCAAGTTCTCGGATGGCAGCGCGGTCACCGCGGCCGACGCCGTCGCATCGCTGCAGCGCTGGGGCGCGCGCGACAGCCTGGGCCGCGCCATGGGCGACGCTGGCGCCGAATGGAAGGCGCTCGACGCGCGCAGTTTCACGCTCACGCTCAAGGAGCCCTTTGGCATGGTGCTCGATGCGCTGGCCAAGCCATCGGGCTTTCCGCCGGTGATCCTGCCGGAGCGCCTGGCCAGGATGCCCGCCACCGCGCCGCTGCCCGAGGTGATGGGCTCCGGCCCCTTCGTCTTCAAGCGCGACGAATGGGTACCGGGCAACAAGGCGGTCTTCGTGCGCAACCCGAACTACGTCGCGCGCAGCGAACCGGCAAGCGGTCTCGCCGGCAGCAAGAAGAGCCAGTTCGACCGCGTGGAATGGCTCTACCTGCCGGATGCCAACAGCGCCATCGCGGCGCTCAAGCGCGGCGAGGTCGACCTGGTGGAGCAGGTGCCGCCGGACTACATCGCCCCGCTGCGTGCCGACACCAGCGTCAAGATCGGCTCGGGCGGCGCCTACCAGGGCGTGCTGGTGATGAACCAGCTCCATCCGCCCTTCAATAACCCGAAGGTCCGCCAGGCCTTCCTGCAGGCGGTGAGCCAGGAACGCTTCACCGCGGCCATGGGCTATCCCCTGGATATGCGCATGAACTACTGCGCCACCTATTTCATCTGCGGCGGCCCCAACGATACGACGGCCGGCGCCGAGCCGTACCGCAAGGCCGACCTGGCGCGCGCCAAGCAGTTGCTCGGCGCGGCCGGCTACAAGGGCGAGAAGGTGGTGCTGCTGGTGCCGACCGACGTGCCCCAGCTCAACGCCGAGGCCCTGATGGCAGCGCAGACCCTGCGCAGCATGGGCATGAACGTGGACATGCAGAACATGGACTGGGCATCCATCGGTGCGCGCCGCGCCAAGCGCGATGCGCCCGAGGCCGGTGGCTGGAGCATGTACGTGACGGTGGCGGGCGAGTTCGATTCGAATTCGCCGATCACCAACGCCTACCTCAGCGCCGCCTGCGGCAACAGCCTACCGGGCTGGCCCTGCGACAAGCCGCTCGATGCGCTACGCACCGCCTGGATCCGCGAGACCGTGCCGGCCAAGCGCAAGGAATTGCTCGATGCCTTCCAGAAGCGCGCCTATGAGGCCGTGCCCTATGTGAATGCCGGCCAGTACTCGGCCGCCTTCGCGGCGCGCACCAGCCTCAAGGGCGTCGACAAGCTGTGGGCTGGCATGCCCACGGTCTGGATGCTCGACAAGTAGAAACGACGAACGACGAACGAAAAACGAAGAACGACCCACCGAGGAGACACAACGATGGGCTACCTGCTCCGACGCCTGGCCGCGACGCTACCCGTGATGGCGGTGGTCGCCATCGTGGTATTCCTGCTGATCCACTTGTCGCCGGGCGACCCGGCTGCACTGATCGCGGGCGACCTTGCCACGGTCGACGACATCGCCAGACTGCGTGGCGCGCTGGGCCTGGACCTGCCGCTTTGGCGGCAGTTCGTGCTGTGGCTCGGCCGGCTCGCCACCGGCGATCTCGGCACCTCGATCTTCACCCAGGTGCCGGTGGCCCGGTTGCTGGCGCAGCGGCTGGAACCCACGGCCTCCATCGCCGCGCTGACCATGCTGCTGACCTTGCTGGTCGCGGTGCCGCTGGGCACGCTTGCGGCCTACCGCGCCGGCAGCTGGATCGACCGGCTGGTGATGCTGTTCGCGGTGCTGGCGTTCTCGCTGCCGGTGTTCCTGGTGGGCTACCTGCTGGTCTATGCCTTCGCCATCCAACTGCCATGGTTTCCGGTGCAGGGTTATGCGCGCTTGGCCGACGGCATCGGCGAATGGCTGCGCAGCCTGGTCCTGCCCTGCGTCAACCTGGCGCTGGTCTATATCGCGCTGGTGACGCGCATGACGCGCGCCACCGTGCTTGAGGTGCTGCACGAGGACTACATCCGCACTGCGCGCGCCAAAGGCCTGGGCGTGCTGCCGGTGCTGGGCCATGCGCTGCGCAATGCGGCAATCCCGATCGCCACCACCATCGGCATGGGCATCGCGCTGCTGATCGGCGGCGTGGTCGTCACCGAGACCGTGTTCGCGATTCCCGGCGTCGGCCGCCTGGTGGTCGACTCGGTGCAGCGCCACGATTATCCGGTGATCCAGAGCGTGCTGCTGATCTCGGCCGGCGTCTACGTGCTGATCAACCTGATGATCGACCTGAGCTACCGCCTGTTCGATCCGCGCATCAAGTACTGACATCCGGTACCAATCCCATCCTTGCCGCGAGACCTGCCACCATGTCCACCTCCCTGCCCTTGACCGATGGCGCCGCCCCCAGCCCGGCGATGCCGCAGGACCCCCCCTTCGTGCTGCCGCGCTGGCACTGGGCGCGCAAGCACCCCACGCTGATCGTCGGCGCGCTGTTGCTGGCCGCGATTGCCGCGCTCTCCATCGGCGCGCCCTGGATCGCCACCTTCGATCCCCAGGATATCGATCCGCTAGCGCGCATGCAGCCGCCTTCGGCCGAGCACTGGTTCGGCACCGACGCGCTCGGCCGCGATGTGTTCAGCCGCGCGGTCTGGGGCGGGCGCGTCTCGATGGTCGTCGGCCTTTCCGTCGGCCTGCTTGCGACCGTCTTTGGCGTGCTGCTCGGCCTCACCGCGGGCTTCGTGCGCTGGGCCGATTCCTTCGTGATGCGCGTGATGGACGGCTTGATGGCCATCCCCGGCATCTTGCTGGCGATCGCGCTGATGGCCGTCACGCAGGCCAGCCTCACGGCCGTGATCGTCGCCATCACCATCCCCGAGGTCCCGCGCGTGGTGCGGCTGGTGCGCTCGCTGGCGCTCACGCTGCGCGAGCAGCTCTACGTCGAGGCGGCGCATGCGGTGGGCACCCGCCTGCCGGTGATCCTGGCGCGCCATGTGGTGCCCAATATGGTGGCGCCGCTGATCGTGCAGGCCACCTTCGTGGCCGCCGCCGCCGTGCTGACGGAAGCGGCCCTGTCCTTTCTCGGCGTCGGCGTGCCCGGGCAGACACCGAGCTGGGGCAACATGATGGCCGAGGGCCGCAACTTCGTGGCGGTGGCGTTCCATATCATCCTTTACCCCGGCATCCTGCTGGCCGCGACGGTGCTGGCGATCAACCTGCTGGGCGACGGCTTGCGAGACGCGCTCGATCCGCGCCTGGCGCGGCAACTCTGAAAGGGCGCTCACCAATGACGACAATGTCCCGCGTTGCCCTGGCCACCGGCGAGCCGCTGCTCGAGGTGTACGACCTCCACACCCATTTCGACACGCTCACCGGCCCGGCCCGCTCGGTCAACGGCGTCTCGTACACCGTGCGCGCCGGCCAGACGCTTGGCGTGGTCGGCGAGTCCGGCTGCGGCAAGAGCGTGACCGCGCTGTCGGTCATGCGGCTGCTGCCCACGCCGCCGGCACGTATCCGCGGCGCCGTGCGGCTGCGCGGCACCGACCTGCTGCAACTCAGCGAGCGCGAGATGCGCCGCATCCGCGGCAACCGCGTCTCGATGATCTTCCAGGAGCCGATGACCTCGCTGAACCCGGTGCTCACGATCGGCCGGCAGATTGCCGAGACGGTGCAGCTGCACCAAGGTGCAAGCCGTGCCGATGCGCTGAAGCGCGCGGTGGAAATGCTGCGGCTGGTGCAGATCCCCGAGCCCGAGCGCCGCGTCAACGAATACCCGCACCAGCTCTCCGGCGGCATGCGCCAGCGCGTGATGATCGCGCTGGCGCTGGCCTGCAACCCCGAAGTGCTGATCGCCGACGAGCCCACCACCGCGCTCGACGTGACCATCCAGGCCCAGATCCTGGACCTGATCCGCCGCCTGCAGAAAGAGCTGGGCATGGGAGTGGTGATGATCACGCACGACCTCGGCGTGGTGGCGGAATGCTGCGACCGCGTGATCGTGATGTACGCCGGGCGCAAGGTCGAGGAAGCCAGCGTCATCGACCTGTTTGACCGCCCGCTGCACCCCTACACCCGCGCGCTGATGGCCTCGATGCCTTCGATGAATACCAGCAGCCAGCGCCTGGCCGAAATCCCCGGGCTGGTGCCATCGCCGCAGGAAGCACGCCGCGGCTGCGCGTTCGCGGCGCGCTGCCCGCATGCCGACACGCGCTGCGCGCGAGAGATCCCGCAGCTCACGCGCCACGGCACAGAGCATGCGGTGGCCTGCTTCGCGATCGAGGAAGGCCGCATCGAATACAACCAGCCAGCCCAGGAAGCCATTGCATGAGCACCCCCACTGCCTCGCCTTTACCCCTGCTCAAGGTCGACCGGCTCAAGAAGCACTACCTCGCGCCGCAGCGCTGGCTGGCACCGCGCAAGCCGCCCATCCAGGCGGTGGACGGCGTGTCCTTCACCGTCGAGCGCGGCGAGACGCTCTCGCTGGTCGGCGAATCCGGCTGCGGCAAGACCACCACCGCCAAGTCGGTG
The DNA here is from genome assembly GCF_058802485.1 of Cupriavidus sp. GW822-FHT02D05. NCBI lineage: Bacteria > Pseudomonadati > Pseudomonadota > Betaproteobacteria > Burkholderiales > Burkholderiaceae > Cupriavidus > Cupriavidus sp. GW822-FHT02D05. The sequence continues at coordinate 113,874 of NZ_JBXAOE010000025.1, forward strand.
CTGCGCCTGGTCGAGCCCACCTCCGGCTCGGTGCAGCTCGATGGCGAGGAGCTGCTGGGCCTGTCGGCAAACGCCATGCGCCTGCGCCGGCGGGATCTGCAGATCATCTTCCAGGACCCCTACGCTTCGCTAAGCCCGCGCCTGACGGCTGGCGAGATCGTCAGCGAGCCGCTGCGCAATTTCGGCATGCATTCGCGTGCCGAGCGCAGCGAACGCGTGCAGTGGCTGTTCAGCAAGGTCGGGCTGCGCCCGGAGGCGGCCAAGAAATTCCCGCACGAATTCTCGGGCGGCCAGCGGCAGCGGCTGGGCATCGCGCGCGCGCTCGCGCTTAACCCCAAGCTGATCGTTTGCGACGAGCCGGTGTCGGCGCTCGACGTCTCGGTGCAGGCGCAAGTGGTCAACCTGCTGATGGACCTGCAGGCCGAACTCGGCATCGCCTACCTGTTCGTCGCGCACGATCTTGCCGTGGTGCGCCATATCAGCCACCGGGTCGCTGTGATGTACCTCGGCCAGATCGTGGAGCTAGCCGACCGCGACACCTTGTTCAGCGCGCCGCGCCACCCGTACACGGAGATCCTGCTGTCCGCGGTGCCAGTGCCCAATCCGCGCACGCCGGCCCGGCGCCTGCTGCTGCAAGGCGACCCGCCGAGCCCGGCCAACCCGCCGTCGGGCTGCCGCTTTCACACGCGCTGCCCGCTGGCGCAAGCCGTATGCAAGGAACAGTCACCCGCCCTCACCGAACGGCCCTCCGCCGGCGGTGGGCATCAGGTAGCCTGCCACTTCCGCTGACCCGCTGCCCCGCTGACCGACTCGCTACAAACCAAAAAAAGGAACCCGATGTCCAACCCTGATTCCACGCACTACGACCTGCTGATCTCTGGCGGCACCGTGATCGACGGCAGCAAGGCCCCCCGCTTTGCCGCCGATATCGGCGTGCGCGGCGGCCGCATCGCGGCGATCGGCAACCTGACCGGGCACACGGCCGACCGCACGCTGGACGCGGCGGGCCAGATCGTCTCCCCCGGCTTCATCGATGCGCACACGCATGACGACCAGGCCGTGCTGTCGCAGGCCACCATGCCCTTCAAGGTCTCGCAGGGCGTCACCACCGTGATCGCCGGCAACTGCGGCATCAGCGCCGCCCCGTTGCGCGCGGACATGGACCTGCCCATGCCGCTGAGCCTGATCGACTCGCCGGCCGAGGGCCGCTTCGCCACCTTCGCGGCTTACCTCGATGCGCTGCGCGCCACGCCAAGCTCCGTCAACGTGGCGGCGATGGTCGGGCATTCGACCTTGCGCGCAGTCACCATGCCGGCGCTGGACCGGCCAGCGAACGCCGAAGAGATCGCCGCCATGCAGGCGCTGGTCGAGGAGGCTATGCAGGCCGGCGCGATCGGCCTGTCGACCGGCACCTTCTACCCGCCCGCCGCCAAGGCAACGACCGAGGAAATCATCGAGGTCTGCCGGCCACTCAGCGCGCGCAAGGCGCTGTACGTGACGCATATGCGCGACGAGTCCGACCATGTCATGCAGTCACTGGAAGAGACCTTCCGCATTGGCCGCGAGCTCGACGTGCCGGTGGTGGTGTCGCACCACAAGGTGCAGAACACGGCGAACTTCGGCAGGAGCCAGGTCACGCTGCCATTCATCCGTGAAACCATGAAGCACCAGTGCGTCTCGCTCGACTGCTACCCGTACACGGCCGGCTCCACCATGATCCGCACCGACCGCGGCATGCTCGAAGGCCGCGTGCTGATCTCCGCCAGCCAGCCGCACCCCGAATGCGCGGGCCGCGATCTCGACGACATCGCCAGGGAATGGGGCGTGGCCAAGGACGAGGCGGCGCGCCGCCTGCAACCCGGCAGCGCGGTCTACTTCCTGATGGACGAAAACGACGTCCAGCGCATCCTCGCCTTCGACGACACCATGATCGGCTCCGACGGCATTCCCGTTGGCGCAAGCCCGCATCCGCGCCTGTGGGGCACCTTCCCACGCGTACTCGGCCACTATTGCCGCGAGATCGGGCTGTTCCCGCTCGAAACGGCGGTCTGGAAGATGACCGGGCTGACGGCGCGCAACTTCGGCCTGCATCAACGCGGCACGCTGGAGGTGGGCCACCATGCCGATATCGTCGTCTTCAATGCCGAGAACGTGCGCGATGCCGCCAGCTACGAAACCCCCACCCGCCCGGCCGAAGGCATCGACACCGTGATCGTCAACGGCGCCATTACCTGGCAGCACGGCGCGCACAGCGGCGCGCGCAACGGGCAGGTCATCACACGGCAGGCACGGCAGGACTAGCGGGGCGATGGATTGCCAGCCGGCCCCTGCAGGGACCGCTGGCCACACCGCTATCGCCCAGGCGGGGACTTGTCAACCCGTCTAAATTATCCGGCCAATGCCCTCGGACATTCCGCCCAGGGCCCCGCCGCACGGCTACAATGGCGCGCCACACGCTTGCCGTTCACACCATGTCCACAACGTACACGCTTGTCGGAATTGCGCGCGCCAAGGCTCACCGCCGTGAGGTCCTGGTTGCCAAGCTGGCCGCACTGCGCCTGCGCGGCGCCATGGAACCCGGCTGCCTGCGCTACCACGTGGGAGAAGACGCCGAGGATGCCGAGGTGTTTGTGCTCTATATGGAGTGGAATTCCAGGCATGCGCTGGAATCGCACCTCAACAGCGAATATGTGCGTGACTTTCACGCCACCCGACAGGAATTTCTTGAGGGCGACATCAATTTCCGGTGGCTGAACGCTGCCTGACGGCCACCCTGGTGCCGCCATCCCAAAGTAGCGCAAAGCCCGCTTTTCCAGCTGAAGCCGAACCCGTCCGCGATGCGGGTTTCCCGGCACGCCTTGTCATTCCCCCAACGCCGATCTATCACTTTGAGTGACGCTCCAACACATCCGGAGCGCAACACCCGGAGTGCATCATGGACGTCAAGGATGGGTTCGTCGGCACCATCGGCCATACACCGCTGATCCGGCTGGCAGGCTTGAGCGAGGAGACCGGCTGCGAAATCCTCGGCAAGGCTGAGTTCCTGAATCCGGGCGGCTCGGTCAAGGACCGGGCGGCGCTCTACATCATCCGCGACGCCGAGCGGCGCGGCGCGCTCAAGCCCGGCGGAACCGTGGTGGAAGGCACCGCCGGCAATACCGGCATCGGCCTGGCGCATCTCTGCGCCGCGCGCGGCTACCGCTGCATCGTGGTGATCCCCGACACCCAATCCCCGGAAAAAATGGACCGCCTGCGGCTGCTCGGCGCCGAGGTGCACCCGGTGCCCGCAGCGCCCTACGCCGACCCCAACAACTACCAGAGGGTGGCCGGACGCCTGGCCCAGGAGACGGAAAACGCCATCTGGGCGAACCAGTTCGACAACCTGGCCAACCGCCAGGCGCACTACGAAACCACTGGTCCGGAAATCTGGCACGACACCGCCGGCAAGGTTGATGCCTTTGTCTGTGCCACCGGCACTGGCGGCACGCTGGCCGGCGTCGCGCGTTTCCTGAAGGAGAAGGAGCGCAACCCGCCCGTGCGCATCGTGCTGGCCGATCCGCACGGCAGCGGGCTGTATGACTTCGTCAAGCACCGCGAGGTCAAGGCCAAGGGCAACTCCGTCACCGAGGGGATCGGCTCCAGCCGCGTCACGGCCAACCTGGCGGACACCCCGATCGACGATGCGGTCCGGATCGACGACCAGGCTTGCGTCGACATGGTTTACCGGCTGCTGCGCGAGGAAGGCTTATGGGTGGGTGGTTCGTCCGGCATCAACGTGGCGGCGGCGGCCTGGCTGGCCCGCGAGATGGGGCCGGGCCACACCATCGTTACCCTGCTGTGCGACCGCGGCGACCTGTATGCCGGGCGCCTGTTCAATGCGGACTGGCTGGCGGCCAAGGGGCTGACGCCGCAGCCCGTCGTGTCACGGCACGCGGCGCAGCCGTGACACGGCTACGGCGCCTCTTTCAGGCGCCGCCACAGGGTCGTGGCGCTGATGCCCAACTGATGACAGGCGGCGGCGCGGTTGCCCCCGCATTGCGCCAGCACGCGCCGGATATGCTCGGCCTGACTGACGCGTGCCACGCCCGCGAGCGAGCCGGCCTCAGTCGAATCGTCACCTCCCGTACCTCCCGCGCTGCGCAAGCAGCTAGCCAGCGGCGCAGGATCGCCCTGCGGCTCCGTGCCAAATAACTCCGGCGCCGCCGCCTGCAATTCCGCGAGCAAATCCCGGGGCGCCAGCTTGCGCCCCGCCACCAGCACGGCGATGCGTTCGGTCACGTTTTCCAGCTCGCGGATATTGCCCGGCCAGGCATAGCCCGCCAGCCTCGCCCGCACCGCTTGCGGCAGCGGCTGTGGCGCCGGCTGCCCCAGGCGTTCCTGGGCACGGCGGTACAGCAGTTCCGCCAGCTCGGGCAGGTCGCCGGCGCGCTCGCGCAGCGGCGGCATCTCGATGCGCAGGATATTGAGGCGGTAATAGAGATCCTGGCGGAAGCTGCCCTGCCGGACCAGTTCGCCCAGGTTGCGGTGCGTGGCGGCGATCACCCGCACGTTAACCGGCACGGCATCCAGGCCGCCGATCGGCAGTACCTGCTTTTCCTGCAGCACGCGCAGCAAACGGGTCTGCAGCGCGGGCGGCATATCGCCCACCTCGTCCAGGAACAGCGTGCCATTGTGGGCGGACTCGAACAAGCCCGCCTTGCCGCCGCGGCGTGCGCCGGTAAAGGCGCCCTCTTCGTAGCCGAACAGCTCGCTTTCCAGCAGGGTCTCGGGGAACGCCGCGCAATTGACCGCCACGAACGGGAATACGCGGCGCGGGCTGGCGTCGTGCATGCCCTGGGCCAGCACCTCCTTGCCGGTGCCGCTTTCACCGCCCACCAGCACGGTGGAATCCACCGCCGCATAGCGCCGCGCCAGTTCGCGCAGGTGATGCATGGCCGGGGATGCGCCAGCGAGGTCGTCCAGGCTGTAGCGCACGCCAGCCGGGCGCGCGCGGCTGCGCGAGCGCAGGCTGCGGTCGACCCGATGGATGGCATTGGCATCCTGCAGCGTCAGCACCGCGCCGGTGGCTCCGCTCTCGGTGACGATGGGGATGCGGTTGACCACCACCATCTTGTCGCCAAGCTTGTGGATGGCTTCGAGCTCCTTGCTGCCGCTTTGCATCACGCCGTCGAGCGAAAGCGCGGGGGCCAGCGCTTGCAGCTTGCGGCCCAGCGCAGCGGCCGGCGCCGTGCCGAGAAAACGCTCCATGGCCGGGTTGTAGGTCTGGATGCGCCCGTCCGCGTCGACCGCGGCCACGCCTTCGTTCAGGTGAGCCAGGATCGTGTTGACGTAGTCGCGCCGGCCGGACTCGATGCGGCGCAAGCGAGCCGCTTCGATCACATCCTCCAGCGCACCCCGCACCGAATTGCCTGAGTACAGGAACACGCCGATCAGGCCGATCTTGTCCGCCAGGTCGGTCACCATGCCCGGCCCTACCACCACCTTCACGCCCTCTTGCTTGAGGGCCTTCACGCGGGCGGCGGCATCGTCCTCGGTCAGGTACGTGTAGGCCGGGATGGACAGCGAAAAAGACCGCACGAATTCGTCCACCTCCGGATAGGTAGCGGCGTGTGTCACCAACGCCACCTTCGGCGAGATGCGCCGCGCCGTCGCCAGCGCGCTCATGACATCGAAGCCGGTCACCTTGACCAGCACCACGGGCACATCGACGTGCTGGCGCAGGTAGGCGCCATTGGAGCCGCCCGCCACCACGGCATCGAGCCTGCCCTCGCGCGCTTCCCGGGCGATGGCGCTGGCGGCGGCCGCATAGCCTTTGCCCACGATGCGAAACTCGGCCTGCGCGGCGTAGGCCGGGATCAGGTCGGCAAAGGCCCGGGACAGGCGGCTGATGCCGATCGCCCAGATCCGCGGGCGGGCCGGCGTGGCAGAGCCGGAGGGGGGAATGGGCGGGAGGATGCCGGATTGCATGGAGACGGAAAACGCTGCAGATACGCCGGATGGCGCTAATCTTGAGATTGTGCGCCCCCACGGATTGCATTTCAATATTGAAATGCAGTTCTTTCATTTTTGAAATTCATCACACATCAGCGACGCAACATGGGGGCCGGCCACGAAGCCTCGGGAATCGCCGCCAGCCCAGGCCTGGCAAGGGCACCGCCCTACGCCCGCGCTCCTGCGCAAAGCCCGACGCGCAGCCAAAAACAGGCTGGCACACCCCTTGCGCTTATCAGCGGTCCACTCCTAAAGCGATGATCATGACCTTCTCCACTTCCGACCTCGCCCGCTCCGCCGGCGCCCGTTTCCGCCAGGCCCTGGCCGATGAGCATCCCCTGCAGGTCGTCGGCACGATCAATGCCAACCATGCCCTGCTGGCCAAGCGCGCGGGCTACCGCGCCATCTACCTGTCTGGCGGCGGCGTGGCCGCGGGCTCACTCGGCCTGCCGGACCTGGGCATCTCCAACCTGGACGACGTGCTGACAGATATCCGCCGCATCACCGACGTGTGCGACGTGCCGCTGCTGGTCGACGTGGACACCGGCTTTGGCGCCTCCGCCTTCAACGTGGCGCGCACCACCAAGTCGCTGATCAAGTTCGGCGCGGGCGCGATGCATATCGAAGACCAGGTCGGCGCCAAGCGCTGCGGCCACCGCCCGGGCAAGGAAATCGTCTCGCAGGGAGAAATGGTCGACCGCATCAAGGCGGCCGTCGATGCCCGTACCGACGAGAACTTCGTCATCATGGCCCGCACCGACGCGCTGGCCGTGGAAGGCCTGGACAAGGCCATCGAGCGGGCCGTGGCCTGCGTGGAAGCCGGCGCCGACGCCATCTTCCCGGAAGCCATGACCGACCTGGCCATGTACCGCAAGTTCGTTGACGCCGTGAAGGTGCCGGTGCTGGCGAACATCACCGAATTTGGCGCTACGCCGCTGTTCACCACCGAGGAACTGGGCAGTGCCGGCGTGTCGATGGTCCTCTACCCGCTGTCGGCCTTCCGCGCCATGAACAAGGCCGCCGAAAACGTGTACGCTGCAATCCGCCGCGACGGCACGCAGCAGAACGTGGTCGATACCATGCAGACGCGCGCCGAGCTGTACGAAAGCATCGGCTATCACGCCTATGAGCAAAAACTGGACGCCCTGTTTGCCCAGGGCAAGGCCAAGTAAGCACATCAGCAGCACCCGAACAGCACACGAGCACACGAGCACAGCAACCCCAAGGAGACTCCCCCATGTCCGAAGCGCAACCGCTAGCCGCCCCGAAGCCGAAGAAATCCGTCGCCCTGTCGGGCGTGACCGCCGGCAATACCGCGCTGTGCACGGTCGGCCGTACCGGCAACGACCTGCACTACCGCGGCTACGACATCCTCGACATCGCCGAGACCTGCGAATTCGAGGAAATCGCCCACCTGCTGGTGCACGGCAAGCTCCCCACCCGCGCCGAACTGGCTGCCTACAAGGCCAAGCTCAAGGCCCTGCGCGGCCTGCCCGCCAACATCAAGGCCGCCCTCGAATGGGTGCCCGCCAGCGCCCACCCGATGGACGTGATGCGCACCGGCGTGTCCGTGCTCGGC
>NZ_JBXAOE010000026.1:0-120821 GCF_058802485.1 Cupriavidus sp. GW822-FHT02D05
TCTTTGCCTACTTTCTTGGCAAGACAAGAAAGTAGGTCGCCGCCCCGCAGGGGTGGTGAAACTGCAGTTGCAGTTGCAGTTGCAGTTGCAGTTGCCGTTGCCGTTGACGTTAAGCGTTGCAGTTGCAGTTGCAGTCATCACCCCCCCACAACCTCAACCCCGATTCCACCACCGCAACCGCGCCACACCGCCACCCAGCGTAAACCGGCAACTCGCCCCATAACCAAGATCCCACCCCAGCGTAGTAGCCAGCGGCACCCCGAGCCAGTGCGCCGCCAGCATACGCATCGGCCCCGCATGCGCAACAACCCACAGCCGGTCCGGAGCATCCACCGGCAAGGCATCAGCCCAAGCCGCCACACGCGCCATCGCCTGCGCGACGGTCTCGCCCCCATGCGGCCGCGCATGCAGCAGATCCGCAGCCCACGCATCCAGCTCGGCGCGCGGCACGGCGTCCCATGCGAGGCCTTCCCAACGGCCAAAATCGAGTTCGCGCAACCGCGCATCGGCTTGCGGCAGCAGGCCGAAATCCCGCGCAAGCAAATCTGCCGTGGCGCGAGCCCGCGTCATCGGGCTGCAAACAATGCGCTGCGGCGCAAGGCCATCGAGTGCCAGCAGCATGCGGGCAGGCTCGGGCAAAACGGGCTGAGCCAGCGGCAGGTCAAGCGCGCCGTAGCAGATCCCCTGCGCCACCTCGGGCGCCGCGTGTCGGATCAGGACCAGGTCCATGCCGCCGCCACCAGATAGATCAACAACTCGGCCAGCTGCTGCGCCATGCCGAGGCAATCGCCGGTGTAGCCGCCTATGCGGCGAACAAAGTAGCGTCCCAGCAAAAAGCGCAGCACCACCAAGGCAACGATCACCACAGCAGCAAACAGCGGCGACACCAGCAGCAGCGGCAATGCACCGCAAAGCAGCGTGAAACCCAGCCCCATGCCGGACAGCCGCTGCGCCACCGGCTTGGCCTTGCCCTCGGCACGCACGTAATCCAGCGTGGCAAGATAGCTCACCGCCATGGCGCGGCTGGCCGCATGCGCGGCCACCAGCACCAGCAGCAACTCCGCCATGCCGCTGCGCGCGGCAATCGCCACCAGCAGTTGCCACTTGAGCAGCAACGCCACCACCAGCGCGATGGCGCCAAATGCGCCAATGCGCGAGTCGTGCATGATGCGCAGCACGTCCTCGCGCCGGTAGCCGCCGCCAAAGGCATCCACGCAGTCGGCCAGGCCGTCCTCGTGAAAAGCGCCGGTGGCCAGCAGCGTCACGGCCATGCCCAGCAGCAAGGCCACGCCCGGCGGCCACCACTGCAGCGCGCCCCAGCTAGCCAGCGCGCCCAGCACGCCAACCAGCAACCCCACCAGCGGAAAGTAACGCGCCGCCGCGTTCAGGTAGTGCGGCGCAAAGCCGACCCAGCGCGGCACCGGCACCCGCGTGAAGTAGCCAACGGCGGTCAGGAAGTAGCGAAGTTCGTCGAGCATGGGCGGGTGCGTTGGGCCAGGTAGCGAAAGCGTGCCGCAGTCTACGCCGACGCGGTGCTGACGCCGGCCGCGCCGAAGGTGGCCATCTCGCGCAGGAAGGCCGCGGCGGACGCGACCAGCGGATAGGCCAGCGCGGCGCCGGTGCCCTCGCCCAGGCGCAGGTCCAGCGCCAGCAGCGGCTCGGCACCGAAATAATCCAGCAGGCGCCGGTGGCCGTGCTCGTGCGAGCAATGCGAGAACACGCAGTATTCCAGCACCTCGGGCGCGAGGCGCTGCGCCACCAGCAGCGCGGCCGAGGCGATAAAGCCATCGACCAGGATCACCATGCGGCTGGCCGCCGCGGCCAGGAAGGCGCCGGTCATCATGGCGATCTCGAAGCCGCCGAAGGCGGCCAGCACGTCGAGCGGCTCCACCGCATCCGCATGCAGTGCCAGTGCCTGCGCCAGCACCGCGCGCTTGCGCGCGAGGCCCGCGTCGTCCAGGCCGGTGCCGCGGCCGATGCAATCTTCAATCGGTGTATCGGTAAGCCGGCTCACCAGGCAAGCGGCCGACGAGGTATTGGCAATGCCCATCTCGCCAAAGCCAATCACGTTGCTGCCCTGCTGCGCGTGGCGCAGCACGCGCGCCATGCCGGCGGTGAGCGCCGCCTGCACCTGCTCCGCGCTCATGGCGCGCTCAAAGGCAAAATTGCGCGTGCCCGCGGCAATGCGGCAGTTGACCAGCCCGGGCGCGGACGGCAGCGGCGCGCGCACCCCCGCGTCCACCACCTCCAGCGCCAGCCCGTGCAGGCGCGAGAACACATTGATGGCCGCGCCCCCGGCCAGGAAGTTGAGCACCATCTGCGCCGTGACCTCGGCCGGATAGGCGCTCACGCCGGCATCGGCCACGCCGTGGTCCCCGGCGAACACGATCACCGCGGGACGCTTGAGCTCCGGCGTGCCACTGCCGGTAATCAGGCCGATCTGCAAGGCCAGATCCTCGAGCCGGCCGAGCGCGCCGAGCGGCTTGGTCTTGGCATCGATGGCGGCTTGCAGGGTCGGGCGCAGGGAGGCGTCGAGCGGGGTGATGGCGGGTAACAGCATGGTATTTCTTGGTGTGGCTGAGAAAAGATTCGATTCGCTGGAACAAGAATAGACGTTTTACATCTCGACGCCACGTTGGGCCTTGATGCCTTGCTGGAAGGCATGCTTGACCGGCGTCATGTCCGTCACGGTATCCGCCGCCTCGATCAGCGCGGGCGGTGCGCCGCGGCCGGTGATGACCACGTGCTGCATCGGCGGGCGGGCGCGCAGGTCGGCGATGACGGTGTCGACATCCAGGTAGTGCAGCTTGAGCGCGATATTGAGTTCGTCCAGCAGCACCAGCCCGATCGACGGGTCGCGCAGCAGCGAGCGCGCCACCTCCCACGCGGCCTGGGCCTTGGCCACGTCGCGCGCGCGATCCTGCGTTTCCCAGGTGTAGCCTTCGCCCATCACATGGAAGGCGCACTGCTCCGGAAAGCGCCGCAGGAACAATTCCTCGCCGCTGGGAATCGCGCCCTTGATGAATTGCACCACGCCGGCCTGCATGCCGTGGCCAAGCGCGCGCACCACCATGCCAAAGCCGGAGCTGGATTTGCCCTTGCCATTGCCGGTGGTGATGACGATCACGCCGCGCTCGTCCTGCGCGGCGGCAATCTTGGCATCCACGACATCCTTCTTGCGCAGCATGCGCGCCTTGTGGCGCTCGTCGCGGGCGGCGTCTTCCGACGTGGAGGTCTCAAGGGCTTTGGGTTCAGTCATGTTGGGTTTCGTCTGGTGCGGGAGAATGCGCCCCGTCGGCGATCAGCGCGGTATGGCGGCCGTCGCTGACGCTGACAATGGGCGTGCGCAGCGCGTGCGAGCAATGCGCGGGAGTCAGGACCTGCGCAGCGGGGCCATGCAAGCACAGGCCGTCTTCGGCCAGCAGCAGAGCATGGGTCGCGTAGCGCCGCGCCAGGTTAAGGTCGTGCAGGATCACCACGATGGCGTGGCGGCCGGCGCGCGCCAGCCGGGCCAGGGTTTCCAGCACCATGATCTGGTGGCGCAGGTCGAGGTGGGCGGCGGGTTCGTCCAGCATCAGCAGCGGCGCCTGTTGCGCCAGCGTGGCAGCCAGCGAAACGCGCTGGCGCTCGCCGCCGGACAGGGTCAGCACGTCGCGCCCGGCCAGCGCATCGAGATCCATCTCGCGCATCACTGCCGCGACCACCGCGTCATCCTCGCGGCCGGCCCAGCCCCAACCGGAGAGATGCGGGTGACGGCCCACCGCCACGGCGTCGCGCACCGACATCGAGAAGGTGTCGTGCACCGCCTGAGGCAGGTAGGCACGGCGCAATGCCAGGGCCGCGGGCGGCGTCTCCAGCGGCGCGCGGCCATCGAGCAGCACCACGCCGCCGTCCGGCTTGCGCAGCCCGGCCAGCACCGACATCAGCGTGGACTTGCCGACGCCGTTCGGGCCCACGATGCACCACAGCTCGCCCGCCTGCATGGACAAGCTCAGGCCATCGAGCAAAGCGCGCGTGCCGGCGCGCAACTGCAGGGACTGCAGCACCAGCGGCGGACAAGCGCAGACGGGTTCGTTCCAGGTCGGCATGGTGCTCAGCGCGGCCTGCGCAGCAGGAGAAAGAGGAAGGTCGGCACGCCCAGCAGCGCGGTGATCACGCCCACCGGCAACTGCGCGGGCGCAATCACCGTGCGCGCCACCAGGTCGGCGGCCATCAGCAACGTGCCGCCGAGCAACGCCGAGGCAGGCAACATCAGGCGTTGGTCGTTGCCCCAGGCAAGGCGCACCAGGTGCGGCACCACCAGCCCGACAAAGCCAATCGAGCCAGCCGAGGTAATGGCCACCGCGATCGCCAGCGAGGCCAGCACGAACACCGACAGGCGCACCGCGCCGACGCGCACGCCCAGCGCCTGCGCCACGGTCTCGCCCATCAGCATGGCATTGAGCGAGCGCGCCATCGGCATGGCCAGCAGCACGGCCAGCGCCAGCGCACCTAGCGCAAGGCCGTAGCTGGCGGTGCCGCCCAGGTCGCCGGTCAGCCAGAACAGCATGCCGCGCAAACGGGCCTCGGGCGCCACGCTCAGGATCAGGGTAATCAGCGCGCCCCAGCCGGCGGCCAGGATCACGCCGGTCAGCAGCAGGCGCGAGCCGGCCTCATGATGGCCGCCCTGCACCTGCGGGTGCAGCAGGTCGCGCCGCGCCAGCGTGGCCACCAGCACCATCGAGAACAGCGCGCCGCCGGCCGCGCCGGCCTGCACCGTCCACAGTGGCCACATCATCAGCATGGCGGTGAGCGCACCGGTGGCCGCGCCGCCCGATACGCCGAGCACATAGGGCTCGGCCAGCGGATTGCGCAGCAGCACCTGCATCAACGCGCCGGTCAACGCCAGCAGGCCGCCGCACGCGAATGCCGCGGCCGCGCGCGGCAGCCGCAGCTCACGCACGATGGCCCCGGCGGTATCGTCGGCGCCGACGGACAGCGCCTGCCAGACCTGCGCGCCCGACAGCGGCACGCTGCCCACCGCCAGCGACAGCAGGAACACCGCCACGCCGGCGGCGGCAAGCATCAGCCAGACGGCTAGCGCGCGGCGCATGTCAGGCGGCCACCATCATTTCTGGCGCCAGCCCAGCGTGACAAAGCCGGCGCGTCCCTGCGTGTTGTAGGGATAGGCGAGCTGGTAGTTCTTGTCGAACAGGTTTTCCACACGGGCGGCCACGAACCATTGCTTGTCGATGTTATAGCGGGCATTGAGGTTGACGATACCGTATCCGCCCAGCGTGCGCGAGCCGCTATCCATGCGCGTCGAGGAAATGATCCACTCGCCGCCGAGGCGGAAGTCGCCAAACTGGCGGCCCACGTCGAAGGCGGCATGGCGGCGCGCGCGGCGCAGCAACTGCGTATTGCTCTGCTCATCCACCGGGTTCTGGAAGGTGATGCTGGCGCCCACGTCGGTGCCCATCAGCTTGGCGCGCCAAGAGGCTTCAATGCCTTGCACCTTGGCCTTGTTGACATTCTGCGCCAGGAACAAGCCATTGGGCTGCAGCGCCGCGGTGATCAGGTTGTCGTAGCGGGTCTCGAACGCGGTCACGCGCAGCAGGCCGGCGGCGTCCGTGTTGTACTGCGCGCCCAGCTCGACCGACTTGGCGCGCTCGGGCTTGATGCCCGGCTGGCCATAGCCCGGGTAGTACAGCTCGTTGAACGTCGGCGCGCGGAAGGCGTTGCTGGCGTTGGCGATCAGCTTGAACGCCTCGGTCACGTTATAGCCATAGCCGGCGAAATAGCTCGCCTGGCTGCCGAAATCCGAGTAGTGGTCGTTGCGCACATTGAGCTGCAGCTGGTGCTTGCCCAGCCGGCCATCGTAGCCCCCGAACACCGACGCAATATTGCGGCCCGGCGCGCCATACGTGTTCGAGCTGAATTCCTGCTGCGCATACTCCGTGCCGAACAGCAGCTTATGGGTCGGCGCCAGCGCATATTCGTTCTGCCAGGTGTACTGGCGATTGCGCGTGTTGAAATTGCTGTTGAACAGTCCGTTCAAGGTGTTTTCGCTATTGTCCCCGCTCTGCGCGACCTTGAAATGCGTGGTCCAGTCCCGGGTGAGCTTGCCGTTGACAAAGGCGGATACAGTGTACAACTCGCTGTTCATCCACCAGACATCGGTCGGTTTGCCTGTCGTGGTGTCGTAGGAGAGCTTGCTCTTCGAGTAATAGGCTGTGACGCCGGCGTCCCAGTCGCTGGTGAAACGATGCTTCACCTGGCCCGATACGCTCTTGTTGTCATACGGGTTGTCGTTCGGGTTCGGGCCCATGCCCTTCTTTGCCTTGGCCGGATTGTCACCGTTCCATTGGGCCGCATTGATCGCCGAAAAACCGTCTGTCTTGACTGCCGACCCGGTGATATTGAACGAGGTATCGCCCACCTGCCCGCCGTAGCCCACCGTACCCTGGCGCGTATTGTTGCTGCCGTATTCAATCTGAGCGTTGGCTGCGGGAGCCTGGCCCGCACCGCTCTTGGTGAAGATCTGTACCACGCCGCCGATCGCATCCGAGCCGTAGAGCGCGGAGACGTTGCCGCGCACGATCTCGATATGGTCGATCTGGTCGGGCAGGATATTCGATAGCTGGGCAGTGCCGCTGCTGGCCGACGAAACCCGCACGCCGTCGATCAGGATCAGCGTCTGGTTGCCGTTTGCCCCGCGCATGAACAGGGTGGTGTTTGCACCCATGCCGCCGTTGGCCGCAAATTCCACGCCGGCCTGGGTACGCAGCAATGTGCGCAGGTCCGGAGCCTGGGAGTTGACGATGTCCTGCTGGGTCACCACAGTGGTATGCGGCAGCGCCTCGGTCAACGGCTGGACAGTGCGGGTGGCAGTGACCACCACCGGGTCGAGCTGCGCGTCGGGCGCGGGCTGCGCAGCGGATTGCCCGGAGGACTGGGCCATGGCGGCGCCGGGCGCGCTCATGGCGAGCCAGGCGGCGAGCGCGGCGGGCAGTTGCCGCGAGACGAAAACAGGTATGGTGTGGCGGCGCGCCGGCAATGCCGGACGGCTCGACGTGGGGGGCGAAAAGCGCATGATGCTGAGTGGGAGAGAGCTGCCTGGTCCGTTCCCCCGCGGACCGTCTGGCGACGAAGCGCGCCGCTGGCTTGCGCGGCAAAAAGCAGCGGAGGGCGGCGCACTCTCGTTCAGGCCGGTATCCGGGCTGACGACACCAGTCCGACCGCCTTCCCGAACCTTGCGGTTCAGTGGCTGAGTGGTCGGCCTTGCGATCTTGCGATCACGGTCGCTTACCGTTGCGGGGGCAGCACAGGTTGGCTCGGCCCTGCCCTGGCGGCGGTGGCTGGCTCCCTGTTTCCCGTTGAACTGCAACCCTGTAGTGAATAGGATTACGAGCACCTGGAACGTGCGCGAGTGTAGGCAGTTTCGAGGCAAGCGTCAATGCCGCGGCAAAACAAGGCGAAAGCGCCTGGAAACAGGCATAAAGCCGTCGCCACGGATGCCGTTAAACGACGATGCATGCAACTTCGGCGCGCAGGCCTGGTCACACACGTCTGCGTTCGCCGTCCGCACGATAGCGCTTGGGCTAAAATCCCAGAACCCGAGACCCTAGATATGACAGGCTCTATGCTCACCGAACTCGAACAACTCGCCGCCAAGATCGGGCGTGTGCTGCACCATGCCGATACCCTGGCGGCTGAGAACCAGCGGCTGCGCGAGGAGATCGAACGCCTGCAGGCCGACGCCAGCCAGCTGCGCGGCGACCGTGAAGCCATGGCCGCCGACCGCGAGCTGCTCAATATCAAGATCGAGGAAGCGCAGCTGCGCATCCAGTCGATCCTGGACAAGCTGCCCACCGCCAGCGACGCCCGCCAGCTCGACCTGCTGGGCGAAGGCGACGCGGCCGGCCGCGCCGAACAGAAGGCACCCGGAGAAAACGCATGAGCAATAAGCAAGTCGAAGTGAACATTGCCGGCCAGTCCTACCGGTTCGCCATTGCCGCCGACAACGAGGCCGCGCTGCTGGAGGCCGTGGCACTGGTAGACGGTCAGATGACGCGGCTCAAGGGCGGCGTATCCGCCAAGGGCGTGGAACGCGTTGCCGTGATGGCCGCGATCAGCATCGCCTCGGACCTGCTCTCGCTCAAGCGCAAGCAGCAAGAAGATGGCACGATTCCCGTTGATGCAGTGCGTGCGCGCATTCGCGAGCTGAACGAACGCGCGGACGAAGCCCTGCGCCAGTACGCGCATGTGGGCACCAATTCGCCCGTGCCGCGCAACTGATGCCCTGCCCTGCGCCGGCTGTACCACACGGCACAGGCAGGCGGTGATACGCTCGCGATTTCGGCCCGATGTGCCCCACATGCCGCGCGCGTCAGCAAAATGTAACGACACGCAAAGACGGGCTTGGTATGGAAAGCCTCGCGGTGTATAGTGGAGCCAAGCCGCACCAAGCCACATAGTTGCGGCACCTTAGGTCGGGTTATCGCGCCTGACCGCCGTTTTCATCCCATCCAAGTTAGAAACGGCAAACGTCTGACAGCCATGCCAAAGCAGTATGCGTTTGGCAGTGCAAAAAAGTCAGACGTTTGACAGTTTCCCTG
Source organism: Cupriavidus sp. GW822-FHT02D05 (assembly GCF_058802485.1). Taxonomy (NCBI): domain Bacteria; kingdom Pseudomonadati; phylum Pseudomonadota; class Betaproteobacteria; order Burkholderiales; family Burkholderiaceae; genus Cupriavidus; species Cupriavidus sp. GW822-FHT02D05. Next base: position 8,598 of record NZ_JBXAOE010000026.1, read on the forward strand.
CCTGGTTCGTCAGGATCATATTCCTTGAACCGATAAGCATTTGTTGGTGCGGGATTATGCCGTGTGGGCGAGCGCGTCGCATGGTTCATAGTTGCAGTCTGGACTCCCTGAACCGGTGATGTACCCGAAATGCGGCTTCCGCAGCCACTCTGAACCTCACTTGGGTTCAGGATGCCGATCCAGCGGCCGAGGCGGGGACCCCTCTAAAGGCGGTGGTTATTCAACCACCGCCTTTTCCTTTTGTGGCGCAGATTGACCTGCGCTGCCTCTGCAGTGCCCTCCCTCTGTTTCTGCGCCACGACCCACGCCCACATCCGCCAGACGGTTTTCTTTTGGCCGTGCTTGCTGCACCATATCGCTGTCGCCAACGTCACGCCCGCCCTGCCCGCCCATGAGCCGATCCACGCAAGCCAATGCCGCCGCGCGCGCCCGCCAGTACTGGCTGATGAAGTCGGAACCCGACGAGGCCAGCATCGATACGCTAGCCGAACGCGGCACCCTGCCATGGACCGGCGTGCGCAACTACCAGGCCCGCAACTTCATGCGCGACGGCATGCAAATCGGCGACGGCGTGCTGTTCTATCACTCCTCCTGCCCACAGCCCGGCATTGCCGGCCTGGCCGAGGTCAGCTCGCAGCCCTACCCCGATCCCACCCAGTTCGACCCGAAGAGCGATTACTACGACGCCGCCGCCAAGCTGGATGCACCGCGCTGGATGCTGGTTGACGTGCGCTTTGTCGGCAAGGGCCCGCTGATCTCGCTGGCCGACTTGCGCGCGCATGACGAACTGGCCGACATGGTCGTGCTACGCCGTGGCAACCGGTTGTCGATCACGCCGGTGACCCCGGCCGAATGGCGCTTCATCACCACGCGGCTGATGCGCTAGCCTGGCACCGGCGGTCACAGCAGCGGCATGACACAATGGCTGCCGACGACATAACTACAACACCAACAAGGTCGATTCCGCGTCATGAGCTTTTCCCTGATTCCCGGGCTGCTGCTGCTCGGCGCCTTTACCGGCTTCTGCGCCGGCTTGCTTGGCGTAGGCGGCGGCATGCTGATGGTGCCCTTCCTCACGCTGCTGTTCACCGCCCTGGCCTTCCCCCATGAGGCCATCGTCCATATGGCCATCGCCACCTCCATGGCGACCATCCTGTTCACCTCGCTGTCCTCGGTGCGCGCCCACCACAAGCGCGGCATGGTGCGATGGAAGCTGGTGCTGGCCCTGGCGCCCGGCATCCTGATTGGCGGCATGATCGGCGGCGGCAAGGTCTTCGCGGCGCTCAAGACCAGTTGGCTGTCGCTGCTGTTCGCCGTATTCGTAGGCTTTTCGGCGTGGCAGATGCTGCGCAACCGCAAGCCCGCCCCGCACCGGCAACTGCCAGGCACGCCGGGCATGCTGGGCGCGGGCGGCGTGATCGGCTTCCTGTCCAGCCTGGTGGGCGCGGGCGGCGGCTTTGTCTCGGTGCCGTTCATGACCTGGTGCAATGTGCCAATCCACAACGCCGTGGCCACCTCGGCCGCACTCGGGTTTCCCATCGCAGTGGCGAGCGTGATCGGCTATGTGTGGAGCGGGCTGGGCCAGACCGGGCTGCCGGCAGGCTCGCTCGGCTACATTTACCTGCCCGCGCTGGCGGTGATCGCGGTTGCCAGCGTGCTGACCGCGCCGCTGGGCGCGCGCACCGCGCACCGCATGGATGTCGCACAGTTGAAGAAAGTCTTCGCCTGCCTGCTGTTCAGCCTGTCGGCCTACATGATGTGGAAGGCCTGGCACGCGTTCTGAGGCCACAGGTGCCAGCAACGCATGCCGCGGATACAAGTAGATACAAGGTCGCACGCGACGTAGCGGAACGATCACCTGGGCGGCGCGTCTGATACCCATCGTCTGACAAGGGAGAATCCAATGAAACATCTGCTTGCCGCCACGCTGCTCGGTACCACCGCCATGGTTGCCTCCGCCCAGGGCGGCGGCCCGACCCACGAGCCGGCCCCTGCCGGCGTGCTGTCGCTGTCCGCCCAGGCCGCCACCGAAGTACCGACCGACGTGGTGCACCTGACGCTCGCCGCCGAGCAGGAAGGCGCGGAGCCGGGCGCGATCTCCTCGGCGCTGTCGGCCAAGACGGCGGATGTGATCGCGCAGGCCAAGCGTACCAATGGCGTGCAGGCGCAATCGGGCGGCTTCACCATCTATCCGTCCAACGACAAGAACGGGCGCATCAGCACTTGGCGCGGGCGCGCCGAGGTGATTCTGGAATCGCGCGATTTCACCGCCGTGTCCAAGCTCGCGGGGCAGCTCGCCAGCCAGATGCAGGTGCAGAACATCAGCTTCTCGCTCTCGCGCGAAGCCCGCCAGGCGGCCGAGGCCAAGCTGACCGAGCAAGCCGTGGCCTCGTTCCGCGACAAGGCCCAGGCCACCACCAAGCTGTTCGGCTACGGCAGCTACACCATCCGCGAAGTGCAGGTGGGCGAGGTGGGCGCGGTGCAACCGATGCCGCGCATGTACGCGGCCAAGGCCATGATGGCCGATTCCGCGCCGGTGCCGGTCGAGGGCGGCAAGGCCCAGGTCACCGTGACTGTGAACGGCTCGGTGCAGATGCTCAAGTAAGCGCCGTCCAAAGCCACAGGCTCAAGGGGCAAGGCAGAAGGCAGAAGGCACGGAACAAGGCCCCTGCCGCGCAAGCGGCAGGGGCCTTGTCTTTGATGCATGAGCCATCAAGGAGCGGCGGTGCTTACAGCGCCCCGAACTGCTGGCGCAGCACGTTCTTCTGCACCTTGCCCATGGTGTTGCGCGGCAACTCATCCACCACGTGCACGCGCTTAGGCACCTTGAAATTGGCAATACGACCCTTGAGCCCGCCAATCAGGCTCAGCGCATCCAGCGAGGCACCTGGCTTGCCAACCACCACCGCCACCACCGCCTCGCCGAAGTCGGCATGCGGCACACCAATCACGGCGCTTTCCGCCACGCCCGGCATCTCGTCGATAAAGCTCTCGATCTCCTTGGGGTAGACGTTGTAGCCACCGGAGATGATCAGGTCCTTGCTGCGGCCGACGATGGTCAGGTAGTCGTCAGGCACCTTGCGCTCGCCAGCCTGGCTGACGATGGCACCGCCAAAGCGGCCCACGTCGCCGGTCTTGAACCAGCCGTCGGCGGTGAACTCTTCCTGCGTCTTCTCCGGCATGCGCCAGTAGCCCTTGAACACATTCGGGCCACGCACTTCCACATTGCCGATCTCGCCGGCCGCGCAAGGCTTGCCGTCGCCGTCCACCACGCGCACCGACACACCCGGCAGCGCCTTGCCGACGGTACCGCCGATACGCTCGCCGTCTTGCGCCTCGTACGGGTTGGAGACCAGCATCACGGTCTCGCTCATGCCGTAGCGCTCCAGGATGGTGTGGCCCGTGCGCTCGCGGAAGGCATCGAAGGTTTCCATCAGCAGCGGCGCGGAGCCGGACACGAACAGGCGCATGCGGCGGCAGGTGTCGTCGTCAAAGCGCGGCTCCTGCACCATGCGCACGTAATACGTGGGCACGCCCATCATCACGGTGCAACGCGGCAGGAATTTGAGGATCTGCGCCATGTCGAGCTTGGGCGCCCAGATCATCTTGGCACCGGCCAAGAGCGCGCCGTGCGACGCGACGAACAGGCCATGCACGTGGAAGATCGGCAGCATGTGCAGCAGCACGTCGTCGCTGCGCCAGCCCCAGTACGCATGCAGCGTCTTGGCGTTGGAGGCCAGGTTGCCGTGCGTGAGCATGGCGCCCTTGCTGCGGCCCGTGGTGCCCGAGGTGTAGAGAATGGCGGCGAGTTCGTCGGCGCCGCGCGCCACCGTGGCGAAGCGGTCCGGTTGCACGGCGGCGCGGGACAACAGCGAGCCTGAGCGGTCGTCGTCCAGCGTGAAGACGTGCTTGGTGCCGTGGCGGAACGCCACCTTGGACACCCAGCCGAAGTTAGCGCTGCTGCACACCACCACCGCCGGCTCCGCGTTGCCGACAAAGTAGTCGATCTCGGCTTCCTGGTAGGCGGTATTGAGCGGCAGGTAGATGTAGCCTGCGCGCAGCGTGGCGAGGTACAGGAACAGCGCCTCCGGCGATTTTTCCACCTGCACCGCCACGCGCGCGCCCTCGGGCAGCTTGAGCGCGGCCAGCAGGTTGGCCATCTTGGCGGTGGCGCGGTCCAGGTCGTCCCAACTGTAGTAGAGGCCGTCGTGGGTTTCAATGCAGCAGGCACTGCGGTCCGCCGGGAAGCGGGATTCGAATAGGGCGAACAGGTTGGCGTTCATATTGCGGAAGATGAAAAACGGAATCGGCAATAGCATGGGCAATCCGCATGGGCAATCCGATCAATAGCCGGCAATGATACCTAAAGCGATTGCCCGTGCTATTGCCCGTGCTATTGACCGCTGAAGCGCGGCGGCCGGCGTGCCAGGAATGCCGCCACGCCTTCGGCATGGTCGGCGCTGTCGCCATAGCGGAAATGCGCGTCGAGCTCCGCCGCGGTGAGCGGCGCGGGCACCGGCGCCAGGCGGCGGATGCTCTGCTTGTTGATGCGGGCGGCCAACGGCGCACCGGCCACGATGCGCTTGACGGCCGCGGCGACTTCCTCGCCGAGTGCCGCTGCCGGCACCACGCGCGTCAGCAGCCCTTTCTCGCGCGCCTCGGCGGCGTCGAACACCCTGCCCTCCAGCAGGATCTCCAGCGTCACCGCGCGGCCCGCCAGGGCCAGCAGCCCGGTCAGCTCGCCGGGCGCCATGGGAAAGCCGAGCCGGTTGATCGGCACGCCGAAGCGGCTGTCGTCGGCGGCGATGCGCAGGTCGCAATGGCAGGCGATCTCCAGCCCGCCGCCCACGCAAACCCCTTCGATCATGGCAAGCGTCGGATGCAGGCAGCCCGCGATGGCGGCCAGCGCAGGCGCAATCACCGCCTCGTGGTAACGGCGCAGCGCGGCGGCGTCGCCCCGCTCCTCGGGGAACTCGGCAATGTCGGCGCCGGCGGCAAAGTTGCCATCGGCGCCGCGCACCACCACGCAGCGCAGCGAGGGATCGGCGGACAGGTCCGCAAAGCCCTGCGCCAGCGCGTGCCACATCGCCACGGAGATGGCATTGAGCTTGCCAGCGTGGGACAGCGTGACCGTGGCCACGTCGCCCTCACGCGCGAACGCTACCGTGCCGCTCATGCCTGCGCTCCACGCGCACGGGAAACATCGGAAACCATGCGGCGATCCTCCATCAGTCGATCTTGGCGCCGGACTGCTGCACCACCGTAGCCCAGCGCTTGATCTCGGCGCGCTGGAACTGCGCGAACTGCTCTTGCGTGAAAGCCGGCGTATCGGAGCCGTTGGCAAGCCAGATCTGCTTCATCTCGGGCGTGTTCAGTGCCTTCTCCACTTCGGTGTAAAGCCGGTCGACGATGTCCTTGGGCGTGCCCTTGGGCACCCACATCGCGTACCAGGTGGAGACTTCGTAGTTAGGCACCCCAGCCTCGGCAGCGGTAGGCACATTCGGGAACGCGGCCGAGCGCTTGGTCGATGCCACCGCCAGCGCCTTGATGCGGCCGGCGCGGATATGCTGGGCCGAAGAACCGAGACCGTCGAAATCCATATCCACCTGGCCCGCGATCAGGTCGGACAGCGCAGGGCCCGCACCCTTGTAGGGAATATGCGTGATGAAGGTCTTGGTCTGCAGCTTGAACAGCTCGCCCGCCAGATGGTGGGACGAGCCGTTGCCGGCCGAGGCGTAGTTCAGCTTGCCGGGGTTCTTCTTGGCATAGGCGATCAGCTCGCCCAGCGTGTTGGCGGTGACCTTGGACGGGTTCACCACGATCACCTGCGGCGGCTGCGCGATCACCGTGACGGGGATGAAATCCTTCTCGATGTCGTAGTCGAGCTTCTTGTAGAACGACGGCGCGATGGCGTGGTGCGCGCCGCCGATAAAAACGGTATAGCCATCCGGCGCGCCCTTGGCCGCGATGCTCGCGCCCACGGTGCCGCCAGCGCCGCCACGGTTATCGATCACGAACTGTTTGCCGAGCTGCTTGGAAAGCTGCGCGGTCAGCGGGCGGGCGAAGGCATCGGTGCCACCGCCGGCCGGGAACGGCACGATGACGGTGATCGGCTTGGACGGCCAGGCGTCAGCCTGCGCCACGGGCGCTACCGCGCCCAAACCCGCGCCCAGCGCGCAAGCCAGCCCTGCCAGTTGAAACTGACGACGATTCATGACTCTGTCTCCTCTCTCTTCTCTCTTCTGCTGTGGAAAGTCAAAACGAAGAACTGCTGGAATGGCCCATGAACGCGGCCCGCGGCCTTGTCTTTTACCTGACCAGGGTTACAACAGCTTGCTCACCGCGCGGCTCATGCGCGGGGATCCGTTGCCAAGGCGCACCAGATTGTCATCTAGCGCCTCGGGCACGTAAAGATAATTCACCATCATCCCGCACGACTGCGCACGGCCCTTGCGCGACAGGTCGGCGGCCCAGTTCAGGCGCTCCACGCAGGCGCCATTGCCCAGGTGAAAGCGCGCCACCGGATCGGCCGGCAGCGCCTGCTGGCGCTCGCGCACCAGGTAGTGCGCGGCCAGCGCCAGCGCGATGTCGCGCACCGTCGCATCTTCGGAATCGGCAGGCAGCGCGGCCAGCCAGCCGGCGCCGTCGGCGGGTGGCGTGCCGTGGCGCTCGCTCCAGCGCGCCAGGCGCTTGTCGCCCAGCACCTTGGCCACCGCTTCGCCGTCGCGCTTGCGCAGCCAGTCGGCGAACCCGGGGATGGGCGAGAGCGTGGCGAACTGCTTGAGCTTGGGAAACTCGCGCTGCAACTCCCCGATCACCCGCTTGAGCAGGAAGTTGCCGAAGCTCACGCCGCGCAGGCCTGGCTGCGTATTGGAGATGGAATAGAAGATCGCCCACTTCACGCGGCGCAGGTCCTCCAGCGGCGCGGCTTCGTCCAGCAGCGCGTGGACGTTGGCGGCCATCTCGGGCACGAAGGCCACCTCGACAAAGATCAGCGGCTCGCGCGGCATGCGCGGGTGGAAGAAGGCGTAGCAGCGGCGATCAGAATCGAGCCGGTTGCGCAGGTCCGCCCAGGACGCGATCTCGTGCACCGCCTCGTAGCGGATCAGCTTTTCCAGCAGCGATGCGGGCGAGTCCCACGTGATGGGCTGCAGTTCCAGCAGGCCCACGTCGAACCAGTTGGAGAACAGCGCCTCCAGATCGTCGTCAAGCGGGCGCAGTCCCGGCACGCGCTTATGCCAGCGCAGCATGTCAGCACGCAGGCCGATCAGGAAATGCAGGCCGCAGACGCTTGCGCCCTCCTGCCCGTGCAGCGCGGCCAGCCGCTTGAAGAAACGGATGCGCGCGTTGGACATGGCCTGCGCAAGCCCCGACGCGGATTTGGGCGTCTTGCCATCCTTGGCATCGTCATCCGATTCCGGGCCGCCGCTGGCCGCGACTTCCGCCAGCACGCCGAGCATGGCCTGGCGTGCGTCATCGCCCGCGGCTTCGTATTCGGCCCGCCAGGTTTGCGCTGCGGTATTGGCGGCGCTGTCGGTCAGGCGCGCATCGAAGCATTGACGCAGTTGCTCGCGCTGCCGGCGCAGCACGCGCGCCGGCAGCCCCACGGCCTTGGCGTCCGCCTTGGCATCGGCATCCGTATTTGGCTTGGCGCGGTCATCGCCCTTGCGGCCCCACCACCGGCCAAAGCGGGACAACAGGGATTGCGCCGACGGCTCCAAGCCGCTCAGGGGCGCGCTGACTTTCTGTTCGCTATTGCTGAGGGAATCCATGGACGTACCTGCTCTGTGCGCGTCAGTTGGCCGCTATCGATCAACGGGGGACTTACCGGCCAAGTGCAGGCGGCCGGGCTGTGCTTCGGGGATGGGATCGCCACCGCTATCGTCAGCCTCGGCGACCTCGGCGGCGTCCAGTGCCCTGAGCGCACCGCGCTGGCGCAGCAAGTGCGTCTTCATCAGGGTTTCGGCGCCCTCCGGGTCATGCGCCTTGAGCGCGGAGAACACCGACAGATGCTCGGCGCAGGATTCGCGGATGCGGCCCGGCAGCTTCAGGCTCTTGTGGCGCGACAGCCGCAGCACCTTGCGCAGGTCGCTGATCAGGCCGGACAGCCAGCGGTTGCCGGCGAGCCGCTGGATAGCTTCGTGGATCTGGTAGTTGGTTTCGTAGTAGGCGTCGATACTGCCGGCCTGCGCATACTGGGTCAGGTCGGCATGCAGGCTTTCGAGCGCGTCGAGGTCCTCGGCGGTGGCGTTGCGCGCCGCCTCATAGGCGCAGCGTCCTTCCAGCAGCGCCATCAGCGGGAAGATCTCGTCGAGGTCCTGCTCGGACAAGGCGTTGACAAAGCAGCCGCGGCGCGGCTCCAGCCGCACCAGGCCTTCGGCGGCCAGCACCTTGAGCGCCTCGCGCATCGGCGTGCGCGAGATCCCCATCGACTCGGCCACCGTGGCCTCATCAATCCAGGCGCCGGGCATCAGCGCGTGCTCGTCGATCATGGCGCGCAGGCGCTCCGCGACTTCGAGGTACAGGGCCTGCTGGATGATGCGCATGGTGCCTCCGGACGGAAGAATGCAATGGCATCGGGGTGGCTTGCGGCACGGTGAAATGTGTCTTGCCAGGCCCAATAATTCATAATTATGAATAACGGCGACCGGATGACAAGACAATTCGATGTTGCACAGCCGCATGCGCAGCATCTTCCAGCGCTCGCGCAACGCTTGCGCGCCGATCAACAGGAGGGTCAGTCTCACCATGCGCCAGGGGCGGCGCGGACGAATGCAAGGCAGGGAACGCCACGGGGCGCCGCGTGCGGACTAGCCCGCCGAACCCCTTGCCGCGTGGACGCCGAACCAGTGCGGCACGTGCGCAATGGCCTCATGCAGCGTGCCCAGTACCCGGAAACTGAATCCGGTCACGACCGGCGAAGGCGGCTTGATATCGGGCACCACCACCACCTGCGCCCCCGAGCGGTTCGCGGCCGTTGCGCCGTTCTCGCTGTCCTCGAAGGCCAGGCACGCCCGCGGCGCCACGCCGAGGCGCTCGGCGGCAAGCTGGTACAGCGCCGGGTCCGGCTTGCCGCGGCGCACCTCATCACCACCCGAGACGGAAGAAAAGAAATCCAGCACGCCCACGCGCCCGAGCCGGTCCCTGATCTCCTCGACACGGGATGACGATGCCACCGCGCAGGGAATGCCCGCGCCGCGCAGCGCCGAGAGCAATTCCCTGGCGCCGGGCTTCAGCGGAAACCGGGGCCCGGTGGCCGGCGCATGCAATTGCGCGCCCGCCATCGCCTGCACCTGGCGGAAGGCATGCTCGTCGCCAAGCAGGGAAACCAGGAAGGCATCGGACTCCGGCTTGGCCTTGCCGATGACCTGCACGTAGTCGCTGGCCGCCAGCGTGATGCCGATCTCGCGCGCGGCGCCGATCCAGGCTTGCATGATGGCGCGCTCGGAGTCGATCAGCAGGCCATCCATATCGAAGATGGCAGCGGTGAACAAAGTCATCTGCGCCCGCTTTAACGGATCGGGGCCTGCGCCGCCTGTCCGTGACGGTTCGCCCAGACCACCATGGCAATGCCAGCCAGGATCATCGGCAGGCTCAGCCACTGGCCCATGGAGAAGTTCAGCGCCAGCAGGCCCAGGAAGTTATCCGGCTCGCGCGCGAACTCGGCGAGGAAACGGAAACCGCCGTAGCCGATCAGGAACACGCCCGAGACCGCGCCCATGGGGCGCGGCTTCCTGGCGAACAGCCACAGGATGATGAACAGCGCCACGCCTTCGCCGGCGAATTGATAAAGCTGCGAAGGATGGCGGGGAATGTTGTCGCCGGCCTGCGGGAAGATCATGCCCCACGGCAGGTCCGTGGGACGGCCCCACAGCTCGCCGTTGATGAAGTTGCCGATGCGCCCGGCCGCCAGCCCGCAGGGAATCATCGGCGCGATGAAGTCGGTGACCTCCATCCAGTGCCGCCCACGCAGCTTGGCGAACAGCCACATCGCCACGATCACGCCCAGGAAGCCGCCGTGGAAGGCCATGCCGCCCTCCCACACCTTGAAGATCTCAAGCGGATGGCTCAGGTAGTAATCGGCCTTGTAGAAGAACACGTAGCCCAGCCGCCCGCCCAGGATCACGCCCAGCACGCCGAAGAACAACATGTCGTCCAGGTCCTTGACCGTCCAGCCCTGGGCCGCGATATGCGGCTGGCGGATGCGCAGGCGCCCGAACCACAGGAACATGATGAACCCGGCGAGGTACATCAGCCCGTACCAGCGGATGGCGAGCGGGCCGAGATGAATCGCAACCGGGTCGAATTGGGGATGAATCAGCATGTGTGCCGTGGTTAGGGTTGTAGGTAGAGAGATCGCGCACGGGCAACCTGGCGTCCGGCGCGATATCAGGGTTCAGGCTGCGTTAGTCAGGTGCGTTGCCGCAGCGGCAGTGCCAAGCTCCGCGCCCGGCTCCGTGCCCGGTGTTATGCCAGCGTTTTGCGTCAGCGTCATGGCAGCGGCCAGCGCGCCGGCGATCTCGATAAACGATCTCAGCACGGGGCTCACGCTGTCGGCACCAGCCTCACGCCACACCAGCCCGGTTTCGATATCGGGCCCGGCGTCGCGCAACGGCAGGTAGGACACACCGGTACGGCGAAGGTTGCAAAGCGAGGCCGGCACCAGCGCCACCCCCATGCCGGCGGATACCAGGCTGACGATCGTCTGCATCTGGATGGCCTCCTGGGCGATCACCGGCGTGAGGCCTTCGCGCGCATAACAGCCCGTAATGATGTCATAAAACGCCGGCGCGCTTCGCCGGGGAAAGATGATAAGCGGCTCGTGCGCCGCATCTTTGAGCGAAACGCCCTCCTCGGCTGCCGCCGCGCCATCCGGGCGCCAGCCTTCCGGCACGGCCAGCACCAGCGGCTCGCGCACCAGCGGCAGGTAGGCCACGCCATGCGGCATGGCCGGCAGTTGCGGGCGGATCACCAGCCCGGCGTCGATGCCGCCGTCCATCAGGGCCTCCAGCTGGATATCGCTGGTGGCCTCGCGCAGTTGCAGCTGCACATTGGGGTGCCGCGCCCGGAAGCGCCGCAGCAGGTCGGGCAGGATGCCGTAATCGGCCGTGCTGACAAAGGCCAACGACAGCGTGCCGGCCTCCCCGCGCGCCAGCCGCTGGGCCAGGCCCGGCAGCGCGGCCGCATCGGCCAGCACGCGGCGCACCTCGGGCAGCCATTGCTGGCCCGCAGGGGTGAGCGCCACCGAGCGCCGCGTGCGGGCGAACAGCTGCACGCCAATCTCCTCCTCCAGCGCCTGGATCTGCTGGGACAGCGGCGGCTGCGTCATGGTGAGCCGCCGCGCGGCGCGGCCGAAATGTAACTCCTCCGCCACGGTAACGAAGTAGCGCAACTGGCGCAGGTCCAAAGGAGCTCCTGATATGTTTTTCGACTCAATAAAGGTTGAATAATATATTTGACACGATAAAAGGCAAGCGGCATGCTCTCGTCCACAACATGGCAAGAGCCTGCCCGGTCCTCGGAACCCTGAGGCGCCCCGCGCAGGCCGGCACACTTCCCCCGGAGATTCCCATGGCATACAACAAACGCTCGCAGCACATCACGCAAGGCGTGGCGCGCTCCCCCAACCGCTCGATGTACTACGCGCTGGGCTACAAGAAGGAAGACTTCGACAAGCCGATGGTGGGCATCGCCAACGGCCACTCCACGATCACGCCGTGCAACTCCGGCCTGCAACGCCTGGCCGACGCCGCCGTGGCGGCCATCAAGGCCTCCGACGCCAACCCGCAGATCTTCGGCACCCCGACCATCTCGGACGGCATGTCGATGGGCACCGAAGGCATGAAGTACTCGCTGATCTCCCGCGAAGTCATCGCCGACTGTATCGAGACCGCGACCCAGGGCCAGTGGATGGACGGCGTGGTCGTGATCGGCGGCTGCGACAAGAACATGCCGGGCGGCATGATCGCGCTGGCGCGCACCAACGTGCCGGGCATCTATGTGTACGGCGGCACCATCAAGCCGGGCAACTGGAAGGGCAAGGACCTGACCATCGTGTCGTCGTTCGAGGCCGTGGGCGAGTTCACCGCCGGACGCCTGAGCCAGGAAGACTTCGAGGGCGTCGAGAAGAACGCCTGCCCGTCGTCGGGCTCGTGCGGTGGCATGTACACCGCCAACACCATGAGCTCCTCGTTCGAGGCGCTGGGCATGTCGCTGCTGTACTCGTCGACCATGGCCAACCCGGACCAGGAAAAGGTCGACAGCGCAGCCGAATCGGCACGCGTGCTGGTCGAAGCCATCAAGAAGGACATCAAGCCGCGCGACATCATCACGCGCAAGTCCATCGAGAACGCCGTTGCGCTGATCATGGCCACCGGCGGCTCCACCAACGCCGTGCTGCACTACCTGGCGATCGCCCACTCGGCAGAAGTGGAATGGAGCATCGACGACTTCGAGCGCATCCGCCGCAAGGTGCCGGTGATCTGCAACCTGAAGCCGTCGGGCCAGTACGTGGCAACCGACCTGCACCGCGCGGGCGGCATTCCCCAGGTCATGAAGATCCTGCTCAAGGCAGGCCTGATGCACGGCGACTGCCTGACCATCACCGGCCGCACCCTGGCCGAGGAACTGGAAAACGTGCCGGACACCCCGCGCGCCGACCAGGACGTGATCATGCCGATCGAAAAGGCGCTCTACAAGGAAGGCCACCTGGCCATCCTGAAGGGCAACCTGGCACAGGAAGGTGCCGTCGCCAAGATCACCGGCCTGAAGAACCCGGTCATCACCGGCCCGGCCCGCGTGTTCGAGGACGAGCAAAGCGCCATGGACGCCATCCTGGCCGACAAGATCAACGCCGGCGACATCCTGGTGCTGCGCTACCTGGGCCCCAAGGGCGGCCCCGGCATGCCTGAAATGCTGGCCCCCACCTCGGCCATCATCGGCAAGGGCCTGGGCGAATCGGTCGGCTTCATCACCGACGGCCGCTTCTCGGGCGGCACCTGGGGCATGGTGGTCGGCCACGTCGCGCCGGAAGCGCACGTGGGCGGCAACATCGCGCTGGTGCAGGAAGGCGACTCGGTCACCATCGACGCGCACAAGCTGCTGCTGGAACTCAACGTGAGCGAAGAAGAGCTGGCCAAGCGCCGCGCCGCCTGGAAGCAGCCGGCACCGCGCTACACCCGTGGCGTGCTGGCCAAGTTCGCCAAGCTGGCTTCGACCGCCAGCAAGGGCGCTGTGACGGACTGAGGCTGCGGCTTCATCGCCAGAAGGACAAAAGCCCGCGAGCGATCGCGGGCTTTTTTTTGGCAGCGCAGACTCAAGCTCCCGCGTGGTTGCTCCCCTCTCCCGCCTGCGGGAGAGGGGTTGGGGGAGAGGGCGGGCGCTGGATACGTCGCCATGCTGGAAACAACCACGGGCTTCGCTTCAAGTGGCTCCTAGCTAAGCCACCCCTCTCCCTCTCCCCCTGAGGGGAGAGGGAGAGACAGCCGTCGTCATCGCCGGCGGCTTTGGCCTGTTCGCCGGCTTCGTTCGGTGCCTGGGGCCTTCACATGCCGCCCGGGTCCCGCTCGATTTCTTCCAGCGTGGCGTCCAGCCACTCCACCAGCCGGGCCTCCATCGCCTGTGTCAGTTCCGCCGCCAGTTGCGCGGTCAGCGGGGCCAGGCGCGATTGCAGCGTGGCTTCGGTATGGGCCTCCACCACCTGCGGCCACTCAGTGCGAAACCGCATCATCACGCGGGTCAGCAGCTCGCTGCGCACGGCGCGCAACTCGTCCGGGCTGGGCGGCGGGCTGGCGTGGTGCGTGGCGTGCGAGACCGAGTAGGCGCCATCCTGGGTTGACGGGGTTGGCTGGTGCAGTGCCGGGATATCGGGCGCGGGCATGCCGTCGCCGGTCTCACGGGGCATGACGACATGGGTGACCGGGCCGGGCCAGGTCATGTCATGCACGGGCTGGGCATGGCTGGGGCTGCTAGCGCCAGCGTCCGACCACGCTACCGTCTGCGGCGCTCCTGCCGCATCCGGCGCCGGTTGCCTGGCGCCGTCGGTGGGCAGGTCGATCACCTCCGTCAGCAGCGGAATGCTGTCGTTGGGCCCGATGCGCGGGATCACGCGCGAGGTGGTGCGTTCGGTCATGCGGCATCCCCCTTACCCTGTGTTGGCTGGCCGGCCTGGGCGATATCGTGATGCGCCAGCGGATAGCCGCGCTCGCGGTACAGGCGAAAGCGCTCGCGCCCGGCGGCACGGTCGTCGGCGTCGCTGCCGACCACCTCGATCATGCGCTCGAAGCTGGCGAACTGCACCGGCGGCTCGGCGCTAAGGTTGATCAGCAGCTGATGGTGCGGAGCCTGGTCCAGCGCGGCCGCCAGCACGATCGGCGTCACCCCGGCGTTCGGGCTGTCCACGCCGCAATGCGGCAGGAAATCCAGCGCGGAGAACGTCCACAAGCGCGCATCGAGCTGCGCCAGCTGCTCCGGCGCGCCATGCACCACCAGTTTCTGGCCGGCGCCGTACGCCTTGCGGATCAGCCGGCAAGCGTAGCCGAGCTTGTCGGGCACGTTGCTGTGGAAATCGATACGCGTCATGGTTGAAAGCAATCCTGTGAGAATGAAGCTAAACAGGGACGGACCCGCGCAGATGCCGGCGCCGGCCCGTCCCTGCTGTCAAGCATCAAGCTTAACCATCCAGCTTCAGCCAGCGCGATCCATCAGGAACTGCGCCAGCAGGGGCACCGGGCGGCCGGTGGCGCCCTTGGCGGCGCCGCTCTTCCAGGCCGTGCCGGCGATGTCCAGGTGGGCCCAGTCGTACTTCTCGGTATAGCGCGCCAGGAAGCAGGCGGCGGTCACGCTGCCGGCCGGGCGGCCACCGATATTGGCCATATCCGCAAAGTTGGACTTGAGCTGGTCCTGGTAGTCATCGTCCAGCGGCATGCGCCAGGCGGTGTCCATGGCCTTGCGGCCGGCTTGCAGCAACTGGTCCGCAAGGCCGTCGTTGCGCGCGTACAGGCCGCTGTTGACGTGGCCCAGCGCGATGATGCAAGCGCCGGTCAGGGTTGCCACATCCACCACGGCGGCCGGCTTGAAGCGCTCCACATAAGTCAGCGCGTCGCACAGGACCAGGCGGCCTTCGGCGTCGGTGTTGAGGATCTCGATGGTCTGGCCGGACATGCTGGTGACCACGTCGCCAGGCTTGGTGGCGTTGCCGGACGGCATGTTCTCGCAGGTGGGGACCACCGCGACCACGTTCAGCTTGAGGCCCATCTCGGCCACCGCCTGCAGCGTGCCCAGCACCGAGGCGGCGCCGCACATGTCGTACTTCATCTCATCCATGCCCTCGCCGGGCTTGAGCGAGATGCCGCCGGTATCGAAGGTGATGCCCTTGCCCACCAGCACCACCGGCGCCTGCTTGGCCGAGGCGCCGTCGTAGCGCAGCACGATGAACTGGGGCGGCTCCACCGCGCCCTTGGTGACCGCCAGGAAGGCGCCCATCTTCAGGGCCTCGAGCTGCTTGCGGCCCAGCACTTCCACCTTGAGCTTGTGGCGCTTGGCGATGCCGCGCGCGGTATTGGCCAGGTAGGTCGGCGTGCAGATGTTGGACGGCAGGTTGCCCAGGTCCTTGGTCAGCTCCATGCCGTTGGCGATGGCCGCGCCGCGAATCACGGCCTGGGCGGCCGCCTTGGCGTCAGCCGCGTCCACGGTCAGCACCACCTTGCGCAGGCCGGTGAGCTTGTCGGCGCCGTTGCCGTTGCCCTTGGCGTTGGCATTGGTGCGCTTGAGGCCCGGATGGCGCTCCAGCAGGCGATAGCCCGCCTCGCGGATCAGGGTGACGGTGGTGATCAGGCGCCAGGCCAGGTCGCGGGCGTTGCCAGCTTGCTGCGGGGCCTGCTGCTGGGCCAGGCACCACAGCACATTGGCGGCGCGCGTGCCGGACAAGGCACGCAGCGCGGTGCGCACGGCCTCGGCGAACGCCTTGTCGCCGAACTCGGCTTCCTTGCCAAAGCCCACCAGCAGCACGCGGGCAGCGCCCACACCGGCCACTTCGTGCAGCATCAGCTGGGTACCGCGCTTGCCTTCGAAATCGCCCAGCTTGATGAGCCGGGAGACCAAACCCTTGGTTGCCACGTCGAGTGCCTTGGCCACACCGGCCAGGCTCTGTCCTTCAAACAGGCCCACCACCAGACAATCGGTCTTGGTTGCCAGGAAACCATTTTGGCCCGCTTTGCTCCAATCCAAGGCTTTTGTGCTAAATTCCATCGCGCTTCCTTCCAGGGGCTTGTCCACCACGAAAGCTCCTATTATCCGCGATTTGCTGCCGGCGGTCCGCTATGCTTGCTAGCAAGCCCCCCGGCACCGACATCGCCCGCGCCGGCCGGCAGCCCGGAACCGACTCCGCATGATCTTTCAACAAGCCTTGCGTCGCGAGCTCGCATACACCGCCGGCGCGGTGTTTCTGGTCATGCTGACCTTCATGCTGACCTCGCTCGTGATCCGTATTCTCGGCATGGCCGCCAATGGCCAGGCCAGCCCCAATGACGTCCTGATGCTGATCGGCCTGGCCACCATCGGCTACCTGTCGATCCTGCTGTCCGCCACCCTGTTCATCTCCACCCTGATCGTGCTCACGCGCTGGTACAAGGACTCGGAGATGGTGGTGTGGTTCTCGGCCGGCATCTCGCTGCGCGACCTGGTCAAGCCGGTGCTGCAGTTTGCCGCGCCCTTCATCATCATGTCGCTGCTGCTGGGCATGTTCGCCTGGCCGTGGGCCAACCAGCAAAGCGCGCTGTTCCGCGACCGCTTCGAGCAGCGCGGCGTGCTGTCCATGATTGCCGCCGGCCGCTTCATCGAGCCGGCCAAGGGCAATTACGTGCTGTTCATCGAAGGCATCGACGCCGACATGAAGCACGCGCGCAATGTCTTCGTGGCCAACGCCGAGGCCGACAAGATCGGCGTGGCACTGGCCCACCAGGGCCAGTTCCAGACCATGCCCAACGGCGACCGCATGGTGGTGATGGAAAACGGCCGCCGCTATGCCGGCACGCCCGGCAAGATCGACTACCGCATCGTCGAGTTCGACCAGTACGCGGTCAAGGTGGACAACAAACCACCTGAGTCGGACGCCAACCTGCCGACCAAGAGCCGCGACACCATCGACCTGCTGCGCAACCGCACCAACGAGAACCTGGGCGAGTTGCTGTGGCGCCTGTCGCTGCCGCTGCTGGCCTTCAACTTTGTGCTGATCGCCATCCCGCTTGCCTACGTCAACCCGCGCCTGGGCCGCTACACGCCCCTGGTCTTCGCGGTGCTGATCTACCTCACCTACAGTAACGTGATCAATCTCTCGCAGGCCTGGGTGCGCTCCGGCTCCATCCCGTTCGCGTTGGCCTGGTGGCCGTTCCACCTGATCGCCCTGCTGGGCGCGGTGATGCTGTTCCGCTACCGCCAGAACCGCAGCCTGGGTGGCTGGCGCGCGGTCTTCGGCCTGCCCCGCAAGGGCGGCGCCCGGGGGAACCAGGCATGAAGGTATTGCGTGTCTACGAGCGTTATTTCGCGCGGCTGATCTACGGCGTCTTCGCCTTCATCCTGTTTGCGGTGCTGGCGCTGTTCGTGTTCTTCGACATGCTCAGCGAGCTGGAGAGCGTGGCCGGCCGCTACACCTCGCTGGTGGCGTTCTTCCACGTCATCCTGCAGGCGCCCACCCGCATCTATGAGGTGCTGCCGATCGCCGTGCTGATCAGCGCCATCTATGTGTTCTCGCAACTGGCCAGCCAGTCCGAGTACACCATTTTCCGGGTGGCCGGGCTGAATACGCGCCAGGCGCTGTTCTCGCTGTTCAAGCTGGCGATTCCGCTGGCCATCGCCACGTTTATCTTCGGCGAGTTCATTGGCCCCAAGGCCGAGCAGTATGCGCAAAAGGTCAAGCTCGAAGCACTGGGCGCCACGGTGTCGGCGGGCTTTCGCTCCGGCGTGTGGGTCAAGGACCGCGACCGCGATGCCTCCAAGGGCCATGAGGTCACGCGCTTCGTCAACGTGGCCGGCCTGCGGCCCGACCAGAGCATCACCGGCGTCACCATTTACGAGTTCGACGACCAATACCGCCTGAGCGTGATCCGCGTGGCCAAGGAAGGCCGCTACGAGGGCGGCCAGTCCTGGCAGCTCACCGGCGTGACCGAGACCCACTTCCTGGAACTGCCCAGGGGCGAGCCCGGCAAAGCGGACGCCCTGGCACCGGCCTTCCGCGGCGAGCAGCAAAGCGTGCCCACCATGGCCATGCGCTCCGAGCTGACGCCGCAGATCCTGTCGGTGCTGCTGGTGGAGCCGGAGCGGATGTCCACGGTGGACCTGTTCCGCTATATCCGCCACCTGCGCGACAACAAGCAGGACACCCAGCGCTACGAGATCGCCTTCTGGAAGAAAGTGATCTACCCGCTGACCCTGTTCGTGATGGTGGCGCTGGCCCTGCCCTTTGCCTACCTGCACGCGCGGGCCGGCGCGGTGGGCGTGAAGGTGTTCGGCGGCATCATGCTGGGGCTGTCCTTCCACTTGTCCAACACCCTGTTCTCGCACGTGGGGCTGCTGCATACCTGGCCGCCCATCGTCTCGGCGCTGATCCCCGGCACGCTGTACCTGCTGGTGGCGCTTGGCGCGTTGCGCTGGGTGGACCGGCATTAAGCTAGCCAGCAAGCATTAAGGCTCGAAGATGAATACCACACCCCTTCCCCGCCAGGCCATGGTGCTGTTCGGCCATGGCGCGCGCGATGCGCGCTGGCGCGAGCCGTTTGACCGGCTGCACGCCAGGCTGACAGCCGCGCTGCCGGATTGCGCGGTGCGCCTGGCCTTCCTGGAACTGATGACGCCTTCGCTGCCGGATACGCTGGCGGCGCTGGCCGCCGGGGGCGTTACCGACATCAATGTGGTGCCGGTGTTCTTTGGCCAGGGCGGGCATCTGCGGCGGGACCTGCCGGCGTTGCTGGATGATTGCCGGAGCAAGCTTCCGGGTGTGACGATCCGCTGCGCGGCGGCTGTTGGCGAGGATGACAGCGTGCTGGATGCGATTGCGGCTTATTGTGTGGGGACGCTCAGCAGCGCGGAACAGCGCACCTGAAACATCGAACGAAGCCGAAGAACGGGCCACAACCCCGCGCTACGACGACGGCAGTCGCTCCCTCTCCCCTCAGGGGGAGAGGGCTGGGGAGAGGGGTGGCTTAGCTAGGAGCCACTTGCAGCGAAGCCCGTGGTTTTTGACGGCACGACGGCGTAACGAGCGCCCGCTCTCTCCCCCGGCTTGCTCTCCCGCAAGCGGGAGAGGGGAGCAAACCGGCGCAGCCCGAAAGCTCACAAGCACACAAGCGCAAAGAAAAAGCCGGACAACGCTATGTTGTCCGGCTTTTTACATCGCACCCAGTGCTTCAGGCCGCGCGAGTCTGCGCGTATGCAACGTCGCCATCCACATCCTGCGGCACCACCTCGCTAGCCCGCGAGGCCAGCGCTTCGCCGATCATCAGCAGGCTGGGATGCACCGGATTGATCCAGGCCGCCGCTTCGCCCGCCGCCATCTGCCGCAGCGTGAACTGGCGGCTGCGCTGGTGCGCCGAGGTAGCGGCCTCAACCACCCAGGCAGGCGTGGAAGCCGGCTTGCCGTGCGCGATCAGCTGCGCGGCGATGGCTGCTGCCTGGTCGCGGCCCATGTAATACACCACCGTATCGGCCTTGACATCCGCCTCCACGTCGATCGTGTCAGCCGCCTTGGATTGCGTCGCAAACGCCACGCTGCGCGACACACCGCGCTTGGTGAGCGGCTTGCGGATCGCGGAAGCCGCCGCCAGCGCGGCGGTGATGCCCGGCACGATCTCGTACTCGATGCCGGCCTCTTCCAGCGCCTGCAGCTCCTCGTCGGCGCGGCCGAACAGCATCGGATCCCCGCCCTTCAAGCGCACCACGCGCTCGAACTTGCTGGCCTGGTCCACGATCTGGCGGTTGATGAACAACTGCGCGGTGGAGCGCTGGCCGCAGCGCTTGCCCACCTCGATCAGCTGCGCCTGCGGACACCATGCCAGCATCTCGGGCGAGACCAGCGCATCGTGCAGCACCACCTGGGCTTCGCCCAAAAGCCGTGCACCGCGCACCGTAATGAGGTCCGCGGCGCCGGGACCCGCGCCGATCAGATAGACCTTGCCCATGCCATGCTCCTTCGCGCTCACTGGATCGATTTGTCTATGCACTCGCCTTAAGCGAACGCACGGATCATGCCAGCGGCCACGGTGTGGTTGGTGGCTTCGTCGATCAGCACGAACGCGCCGGTTGCCGGGTTGTCGCCATAGTTGTCGCAGACGATGGGCTTTTGCAGCGAGATCTGCACCGAGCCGATATCGTTCAGGCCGATCTCGTGGCGGTCGGTCTCGTGCAGCAGCGTATGCACGTCCAGCACGCGATCCACCGACGACACGCGCGCGAACACACTGGCCGTGGTGTGCTTGAGCACATATTTGCGGGCCGGATTGAGCGATTCATCGTCGAACCAGCACAGGTCGGCGGTCAGCTTCTTGGCCGAAACGCTGTCCGCCGCGGCAGCCACGAACATATCACCGCGTGACACATCCACGTCTTCCGACAAGCGCACCGTCACGGTCTCGCCCACGCTGGCCGATTCGGCCACGCCGTTGGGGGTCAGCACTTCCGCCACCAGCGCATCGCGGTTGGCGGGCAGCACGCGCAGCTTCTGGCCCACGCGCACGGTGCCTGCCTCGACCCGGCCGGCATAGCCGCGGAAATCGTCAGCCTGGGCGCCGTCCTGGCGGATCACCAGCTGCACCGGGAAACGCAGCGCGGCGTCGCCTTCGGGTGCGGGTTCTTCCACCGGCAGGGCTTCCAGCAGCGGCAGCAGCGGCTCGCCCTGGTACCACGGCATGGCCTGGCTGGCGTTGACGATATTGTCGCCACGCAGCGCCGACACTGGCACGTAGCGCACATCCTTCAAACCCAGCTGGCTGGCCAGCTCGGTATAGGCCGCGCGGATCTGGTTGAAGCGCTCTTCGCTGAACTCGACCAGGTCCATCTTGTTGATGGCCACGATCACGTGTTGCAGTTCCAGCAGCTTCAGGATGGCCGAATGGCGCTTGGTCTGCGCCAGCAGCTCGGCGCGGCCGTCCGTCACGGTCACGCGGGTGGCGTCGACCAGCACGATGGCGGCGTGCGCGGTAGAGGCGCCCGTCACCATATTGCGGGTGTACTGCTCATGCCCCGGCGTGTCCGCGATGATGAACTTGCGGCGCGCGGTGGAGAAGTAGCGGTAAGCCACGTCGATGGTGATGCCCTGCTCGCGCTCGGCTTCCAGGCCATCGGTCAGCAACGAGAAATCGATCTGCTCGCCGGCGGTACGCTTGTTCTTGGCGTTGGTCAGCGCGGTCAGCTGATCGGACAGCACAGCCTTGCTGTCGTACAGCAGGCGGCCAATCAGGGTGCTCTTGCCATCGTCGACCGAACCGGCGGTGATAAAACGCAGCAGGCCTTGGTGTGTTGCTTGGGTGCTCATTTTAAATCCTTTCTTCGTCCCTCTCGCAGCGCTCGCTCCGGCGCATAGGCGGGAGGCAGCGCTAGGCGCGTGAGGGCGACGTGTACATTGGTACACGAGCACTCTCGCAACGACGCGATGTGCCCGCCTATGCGTCCGGGTTAGAAGTAGCCTTCTTTTTTGCGGCGTTCCATGGACGCTTCGCTGGTCTGGTCGTCCATCCGCGTGGCGCCGCGCTCGGTGATCTCCGTCACGGCCGTCTCGGCGATGATCTCGATCGGCGAGGCCGCAACGCTGGCCACCGGGCAGGTGCAACTGATGTCGCCCACGGTGCGAAAACGCACCGAGATCACTTCGCTGACGTCGCCGTCTTGCTTCGGCGTGATCGGCGTGACCGGCACCAGCAGGCCGTTCTTCTTCACCACTTCGCGCTGGTGCGCGTAGTAGATCGGGGGCAGCTCAAGCTCTTCGCGGGCGATGTACTGCCACACGTCCAGCTCGGTCCAGTTGGAGATCGGGAACACGCGCATCTGCTCGCCGGCCGCCATGCGGGCGTTGTACAGGCTCCACAGTTCCGGGCGCTGGGCCTTCGGGTCCCATTGGCCGAACTCGTCGCGGAAGGAGAAGATGCGTTCCTTGGCACGCGCCTTTTCTTCGTCGCGGCGGGCACCGCCCATCAGCGCGTCGTACTTGTTGGCTTCGATGGTTTCCAGCAGGGTCACGGCTTGCGCGGCATTGCGCGAGTCGGTTTCCTTGCGCAGGCGCACGGTGCCGCGCTTGATGGAATCTTCCACATGGCCCACCACCAGGCGCGCGCCAAGCTCGGCCACGCGCTGGTCACGGAAGCGGATCACTTCCGGGTAGTTGTGGCCGGTGTCGATATGCACCAGCGGGAACGGCAGTTCGGTCTTGCGGTCGCCCAGGCGGAAGGCCTTGAGCGCCAGGTGCAGCATGACGATGGAGTCCTTGCCGCCCGAGAACAGCAGCGCCGGGTTGCGGCACTCCGCCACCACCTCGCGGATGATGTAGATGGATTCCGCCTCGAGCTTGTCGAGGTGATCGTTTTGCACTTGCAGCAGGTGCGCCACTTCCGGCGCGCCGGTCAGTTCGTTCATGATGCCCATTTCGTCTGGCCTCAATGCTTGATGTTCTGTTCGTGAAGCCCGCACTCTTTCGAGTCCTTGCTCTCCCACCACCACCGCCCGGCGCGTACATCCTCGCCAGCGCGCACGGCACGCGTACAAGGCTCGCAGCCGATGCTGGGGTAACCCTTGGCATGCAGCGCGTTGACCGGCACGTTGTGGCGCTTCAGGTAAGCCCACACCTCGGACTCGCTCCAGTCGGCGAGCGGGTTGAACTTGGGAATGCCGCGTGCCTCGTCCATTTCCTCGAACGGCAGCTCCGAGCGCGTCACCGCCTGCTCGCGGCGCTGGCCGGTCAGCCAGGCGTCCGCGTGGGACAGCGCGCGGTTCAGCGGCTCCACCTTGCGGATGCCGCAGCAGTTCTTGCGCAGGTCCACGCTGTCGTAGAACGCGTTCAGGCCGTGGTTCTTCAGGTAGTTCTCCACCGCCTCGGGATCCGGCGTGAAGCGCTCGATGTCGTAGCCGTAATGCGCCTTGACCTCATCGAGCACCGCCAGCGTCTCGGCATGCAGGCGCCCGGTTTGCAGCGTGAACACGCGGATGCCGGCGCGCACGGCCTCGGTGCCGCGCAGGATGGCGTCGGTCACCACCATGTCTTCGGCTGCCAGGCTGGACGCAAAGCGGGCGCGGAAAAAGCGGCCGGCGATCTGCGCCAGGCGCAGGCCCAGCGCACGCTCCTTGGCCTCCAGATCCGCCACGCTGCCGGTGTACGCCGGCGCGGTCCACAGCGCCGGCGGGCGCAGTGACGAGACGGCAGCCTCGACGATTGCAATCTCGCTCATGCCGTTTCCTTGCCCAGCGCTTCGGCGCGGTTGCGGCGAAACAGCGGCAGCGGCTCATCCACCGATGCCTGGTAAGCCACGGTGAACTCGGTGAAGCCCTTGATGGCGTCATCGATGTTCTTGTCCGCGCGCACCGCAAAGGCGTCAAAGCCGCAGCGCTTCATGAAGTTCAGCTGGTCGCGCAGCACGTCGCCGATGGCGCGCAGCTGGCCGGTCCAGTTGTAACGGGTGCGCAGCAGGTAGGCGGTGGAAAAACCACGGCCATCGCGGAACACGGGGAAATCCACCGCCACCACGGCCACGCTGGCAAACGCGGCCTGCGCGTCGGCCGGCTCGTCTTCCGGCGCCAGCCAGATGCCGGTGATGTCGGCGGCGCGGCCAGCCAGCACGCCGTCCTTGTGCGCCAGCCATGCGGTCAGCGGGAACAGCACAGCGTCCTTGCCTTGCGCGGCGGCGACGATCTGCTCTTCCGTCAGGGCCGCGCCCTCGGCACCGCGCAGCACCGTCCATGCGTCATCGATGATGACCGGAACCGGGTTGGCGCCTTCGCCGCGTTGCAGTTGAATAATCTTTGCCATGTCGTTATCTCCGGTGCTCAGGCTTCGGCGCGTTCGCGCTGCTTGTCGGCGTAGACGCGTTCCTTGAACGGGGCGATGCCGATACGGCCCAGCACATCGATGAAGCGTTCGTCGTCATGGCGGTTGGCCACATAGGTGTCGATGATGTGCGACACCACATCCGGCATTTCCTCAGCCTTGAACGACGGGCCGATCACCTTGCCGATGGCGCTCTTGTTGCCTTGCGCGCCGCCCAGCGTGACCTGGTACCACTCCTCGCCGTCCTTATCCACGCCCAGCACGCCGATGTTGCCAACGTGGTGGTGGCCGCAAGCGTTGATGCAACCCGAGATATTGAGCGAGATCTCGCCCAGGTCGTGCACGTAGTCCAGGTTGTCGAAACGCTCCTGGATGGCCAGCGCGATGGGGATCGACTTGGCATTGGCCAGCGAGCAGAAATCGCCGCCCGGGCAGGCGATGATGTCGGTCAGCAGGCCGATGTTGGCGGTAGCCAGGCCGCCCTTCTTGGCCTCTTGCCACAGCGCGTACAGGTCGCGCTTCTTCACGTCCGGCAGCACCAGGTTCTGCTCGTGCGCCACGCGCAGCTCGCCGTAGCCGTAGCGGTCGGCCAGGTCAGCCACCAGGTCGATCTGCGCATCGGTGGCATCTCCCGGGGGCGATGCCGGGCCGGGCTTGGTCGACAGCGTGATCGCCGCGTAGCCCGGCACCTTGTGCGCATGCACGCTGCGGCTCACCCAGCGGGCGAAAGCCTTGTCTTCCAGTAGGTGCTTTTCATACGAAGCGTCGGTGTCCGGCAGCTTGTCGTAAGCCGGGGGCGCGAAGTACTGCGCCACGCGGTCGAACTCGGCCTGCGTGATGGTGGCGGGACCATCCTTGCTGTGCTGCCATTCTTCCTCGACTTCCTGCGCGAACTTCTCCGCGCCGATGGCCTTCACCAGGATCTTGATACGCGCCTTGTACTTGTTGTCGCGCCGTCCATAGCGGTTGTACACGCGAATGGCCGATTCCACGTACGACAGCAGGTGCTGCCAAGGCAGGTCGTCCTTGATCACCGAACCCAGGATCGGGGTGCGGCCCAGGCCGCCGCCGGCCAGGATGCGCAGGCGCGTTTCGCCCTCGGCATTGCGGTAAGCGTAGATGCCGATATCGTGCATCTGCACCACGGCGCGGTCATCGGCCGAAGCGGAGATGGCGATCTTGAACTTGCGCGGCAGGAACGCAAATTCCGGCTGGAACGTGCTCCACTGGCGCAGCAGCTCAGCCAGCACGCGCGGGTCCACGGACTCATCGGGCGCAACGCCAGCGAAGTGGTCGGTGGTGATGTTGCGCACGCAGTTGCCGGAGGTCTGGATGCCGTGCATCTCGACGCTGGCCAGTTCGGCCAGCACGTCGGGCACGCGCTCCAGCTCCATCCAGTTGTACTGGATGTTCTGGCGGGTGGAGAAGTGGCCATAGCCGCGGTCATACTCGCGCGCGATATGGCCCAGCATGCGCATCTGCTTGCTAGACAGCAAGCCGTACGGAATCGCCACGCGCAGCATGTAGGCATGGCGCTGCATGTACAGGCCGTTTTGCAGGCGCAGCGGCAGGAATTCTTCCTCGGACAGCTCGTCGGACAGGCGGCGGCGCACCTGGTCACGGAACTGGGCTACGCGTTCGTTGACGATGCGCTGGTCGTATTGGTCGTACTGATACATGGTGTGGGTCCGTTCAGTATTCGTTAAATTCAGGAGACGAGCTTGATGGCCACCAGCGTCAGCGTGGTAGCCAGCGCGGCACGCACCAGCCGCTCGGGCAACGCCCGCGACAGTTGCGCGCCCAGCCAGATGCCGGGGATCGAGCCCACCAGCAAGGCCAGCAAAAGGGTCCAGTTCACCGTGCCCAGCCACACATGGCCCAGGCCGGCAAGCGCCGTCAACGGGACGGCGTAGGCGATATCGGTGCCCGCCACTTCGGCAGGCTTCATGCGGGGATAGAGCAGCAGGATCAAGGTGGCGCCAACGGCACCGGCACCGATCGAGGACACCGTCACCAGCACGCCGATCACGGCGCCCACCACGATGGTGGCAATGGTCTGGGCACGGCCTTCCAGCTGGAACTGGGGGTTGCGGGACAGCCACGCCAGCAGCTGCCTGCGGAACAACAGCGACAATACCGTCAGGATCACCGACACGCCGATGGTCATGCGGATGGCGTGCAGCCACTGCGCGTTGAGTTCACCGGCGCTCTTGAGCACCAGGATGGCCACCACCGCGGCCGGCAGGCTGCCAATGCACAGGCGGCGCACCACCTGCCACTGCACATGGCCGTGGGCGCGGTGCGCCAGCGTGCCGAAACCCTTGGTGATGGCGGCGAAAGCCAGGTCCGTGCCAACCGCCGTGGCCGGCGAAAAGCCGAACAGCAGCGTCAGCAGCGGCGTCATGAGCGAACCCCCGCCTACCCCGGTCAGACCGACGAGGACGCCTACTAGCAGACCGGAAACGGTATAGGCAAGAGACATTGGGGTTCACCGGGCCGGTAAGCGCCCGTTGCTGCCTAAAAGTGAGGCAAGCACACGGAGGTTCCGACCGTTCATTAACAAAGTTCGAGAATCGTAATAAACTGCCCTCATATCTCAAACTAATAAGAAGTTGTTTGTTTATACGAACACAGTTATATGAACCTGCATCAGTTCCGCTTTGTGCGCGAAGCCGTACGTCAGAACTACAACCTGACCGAAGCCGCTAAAGCGCTCTACACGTCACAACCCGGTGTCTCCAAGGCCATCATCGAGCTGGAAGAAGAGCTCGGCGTGGACATCTTTACCCGCCACGGCAAGCGCATCCGCAGCCTGACGGAGCCCGGCCGCCGCATCCTGGAGTCGGTAGAAAAGATCCTGCAAGAAGTGGAAAGCCTGAAACGCGTCGGCAAGGACTACGCCGCCCAGGACCAGGGCAACTTCACCATCGCCACCACCCACACGCAGGCGCGCTACGCCCTGCCCCGGGTGATCGCGGAGTTTACCAAGCGCTACCCCAAGGTGCGCCTGTCCATACAACAGGGCAATCCCGCCCAGATCGCCGACATGGTGCTGCACGACCACGCCGACATCGGCATCGCCACCGAAGGCATCTCGGCCGACAAAAACCTGATCTCCCTGCCCGGCTACCAATGGCAGCACGTGGTCGTCATGCCCCCCGACCACCCCCTGCTAGAAAAGAAGCACCTGGCGCTGGAAGACCTGATGGGTTACCCACTCATCACTTATGATCCCAACTTCGCCGGCCGCCCCAAGATCGACAAAGCCTTCGAGCTGCGCCACCTCAAGCCCGACATCATCCTGGAAGCCATCGACGCCGACGTCATCAAGACCTATGTGGAGATCGGCCTGGGCGTGGGCATCGTCGCCGGCGTCGCCTTTGACGCCGAGCGCGACCGCAACCTGCGCGGCATCCCCGCCGGGCACCTGTTCGGCACCAATGTGACGCACCTGGCTGTGAAGCAAGGCGCCTACCTGCGCAGCTTTGTGTATACCTTTATTGAGCTGTTCTCCCCAACGCTCAACCGCAAGCTGGTAGAACAAGCCATGTCGGGCGACCACGAAGCCTACGAACTCTGACGCACCCCATCCAGCGCGGCTGACCAACGATGGATAGCCATCAGCCGCGCCATGCCAGCCCCGCCACGGCGCCCCGGATGCAACCGGCGCGCGGCAGGGACGGATCACCTTGAATGGCCAACCCCGGTTGACCAGACTTATCAGCACAACGCAGCACAACCCATTGGCCGCCCCAGGCAGCCAGAAAGACCCTATGACAGAGCAAGCCACCATCCACTGGACCGAAAACGGCGAAGAACGCAGCGCAAACTGGCAATCCGAAGCCGGCACGCCCCCGCCCAAGCGCGTCGTCATCGCTGACGACACCACCACCGGCGACACCGCCTACCGCCTCGCCTGCGAAGGCACCGCCATGCTCTGGCGCGGCGACTTCCAGAACGCCCGCCAGCTGCTCCAGGCCCTGGCCCGCCGCGCCGACAAGCCCAAGAAAGCCGCCAAGGCGTCCAAGGTGCCCAAGGCCAAGCCCACCCCCACCGAAGCCTTCCACCTGCACCGCCAGGCCCAGTCCCAGCGCGCCCGCACGCTCTCCATGCTGCTGCTGCCCTTTGACGCCGACCACCTCGTGCCCCTGCGCCGCTCGCCGGATGTGCGCGAAGCCTGCCTCGAAGCCTACGGCGAGGTCGACGCCCCCTACGTGGCATCCATGCGCGAACTCCTCGGCCTGATCGGCGCCCACGAGTGGCGTAAAAAAGGCGTGGAAATCCCCGCCCTGGCCGAACGCATCCACCCCTACTACGGCGTGTTCTCCCCCGTGCGCGGCGAATACATCGACCTGGTCGCCAAAGCCCAGCTACCCGCCGGCGCCCTCAACCTCGCCTTCGACATCGGCACCGGCACCGGCGTGCTGGCCGCCCTGCTAGCCCAGCGCGGCGTCAAGCGCGTGATCGCCACCGACATGGACCCGCGCGCACTCGCCTGCGCCAGCGACAACATCCACCGCCTGAAGGCCGCCGCCCAGGTCGAAGTGGTGGAAGCCGACCTGTTCCCCGAAGGCCGCGCCCCGCTGGTGGTGTGCAACCCGCCGTGGGTGCCGGCACGCCCCAACTCGCCGATTGAACGCGCGGTGTATGACCCGGACTGCCAGATGCTGAAGGGCTTTATCGCCGGGCTGGCGGATCACCTGGAACCCAAGGGCGAAGGCTGGCTGCTGCTGTCGGATCTGGCTGAACACCTGGGCCTGCGCACACGGGACCAGTTGCTGGGCTGGATTGATGCAGCCGGGCTGAAGGTGCTGGGGCGGCTGGAGGTAAAGCCCAACCACCCGAAGGCTGCGGACATGACCGACCCGCTGCACGCTGCGCGCGCGGCTGAGGTGACTTCGTTGTGGCGGTTGGGTATCAAGTAAGCTGCAGCCGATAAACCGGGCGACGCTCGTCGCCTAGGTCTGAAGACAACCAGAGCCTTTAATGTTGCGCTCTGTTGTCTCCCCTCTCCCGCCCTGCGGGAGAGGGGCGGGGGAGAGGGCGGGAGCCCGCAAGAGCGACACGCGCCCAACCCGCAAAAGCCCCCTCCCCGGCCCCTCCACACGGCGCACGCACTCAAAACGCGATAGGCGGATCAAAGGCATCGATCTCCGTCGCCCAGCCCTCCCTCTCCCCACATCGGACGCGTGAAGCCGGTATCGCCTTCGCAGCCTGCTGGACAAGCACGCACCTTTCCCCCGGCAGAAGGTATCCGATGGATGGTCGCTCCGGAAGCATCATGTCCTCCATTGCGCCCTAGAGTTGCGCGTAGATGTAGATCATCCCCTTATCACCTCGCTGATACCCGGCGCGCTCGCCTAAAAAAGTCTCTGAGGTGTATAAATCGACCGGCACTATCATGCCTGCCTCAAAATGTTTCGCCATTCAGCCTGATGCCTAGTACACAGGATGACGCTTGTTCGACTAGATACCTGCCGTCGATCCGATGCACAACATGAACGGTCGCAGGGGCACGCCTACGGTAGTGCAGAATCGTCAGTATCAGACCCGCCAACACGACGAATTCCAAGGAAAACAAGACCGCCGCATCGCGGTGAATCGTTGGGCTCGGTAACCCAGGGGCTAGCAGCCTTAGCTGAAATAGCATCCACACGAGGGGCAATGCAATGGCGTTGCAGACGCCAAGTGCTACAGGCAGGCTGCGAGGAATGCGCCAGGCGAATCCTGCCGCGCCCAACGCCAACCCGATGATTAGCAGGCACCCCAAGGCAAAGGGCTTCGACACAGCCAGCCACGCCGGCAGAAACCAGCCTAGCAGCAGGCCGAGCGCCAGCATGCCCCCGGCAAGCAAAGCAAGGCGCAAGGTCTTGCGTTCATCGAGACGTGCGCGCAGCTTGGCCGCCCAGGATTGCACAGGGGTCGATATCAGCTTTACGTGATTGTCTGCGCTGATCTCCAGCGCGATCCATTTTGCTGCGAACGCCACGATTTTCCCATGCGCATTGACGGCGTATTGGGCACGGCTGCCATCGTGAAAGTGAATGTCATGCGAAACCATGCCGGCCACACCCGTCATGTCGTGTTCAATGACCTGGGCCGGGTCACCGATGTCCATGCTCGCCACGCGGTCCAAACGCAGCGTCACCGGCTCAGTAGGATAGGCAACCCCCATCACGCCGGCACTCACGATGCCATAAAGACCGCCGTCTGCACGCAACATGACTCGCTTCGCAACCTTGGCGGCGATCATTCCCGTCTCCATATCAGCCAGCTCAGGGGACCAGGACAGGCAGGAAAAATCGCGCATCTGACTATGCCCCCGCACTCGTGTCGGTGTTCGCAATCAACTGGCAGCCACACTCTGTGCGGCCCCCCTCGCAAGCCACGACGCCGCCTTCGACCGTTAGCCCGGAGCTCGCCTCCACGATCTTGTTAGTGCCGTGCGGCCGGCCATCCGGGTAGCCGAGCGGGCAACTGACGAGGTCCCCCAGGCGCGCCATTGGCTGGCCGTCCAGTAAATCGCTGGCGGACCCACTGATGACTTCGCCGCCATGCGTGGTCTTATCGCCTTTCTTGATGCGCTTCTTTGGCATTTGGATTGGCTTTGCGACTATTGGGTTACCACCACTTCGACACGCCGGTTTGCAGCGCGACCAGCGATGGTCTTGTTATCGCCAACGGGTTCGCTATCGCCCTTGCCAATTGCTTCGAGTCGGCCCTTGGCGACCCCTTGACTTGCAAGACACTCACTGACGACGGCGGCGCGTTCTTCGGATAACACCTGATTGGACGGAAAGCGCACGCTCTTGATGGGCTGGTTGTCGCTGTGGCCGATCACTTGCACCTTACCTTGCACCTTGTTGATTTCGCTGGCCACTTTGTTGAGCGTTGGCAACAGTCGCTTGTTCACATCAGCCTGGCCGGCACGGAACATGTCATCGCCCCGGAATACCACGGTCGTACCTTGGTCGTTGTCATGGACCGCTACCACGCCACGTGCGATCTCATCCTTGAGCAATTCGGCCAGATGCAGCGCCTGGGGCAGCGGTGGCGGCGTCATCCTGCCAATGGCCTCAATCTGCTGCACCACTTCATGCTGCTTGAGCATCAAATCGTATTTCATCCAAGCGAACAGCCCCAAGACAACCACGGCAAGCACCGAAGCCGTCGCCCACGGCGACACACTGTACAGACGGCGAAAGCGCCCCGGCGGCGCGGGTTCAATGTGCGGCGACAGTTCGTTGGGGACGGGGCCGTAGTGCTTCAGCAGCAAGTCGTACAAGCGCTGCCGAATCGTGTAATGCTGCCGGTCTCCGTCGGTCATCCTGCGATAACGCCCCATGAATCCCAGGGACATCAAATGGTAGATCAGTTGGATGACCGCGATATGCTCGTGGGGCGACTCCACCAGACGGCCCAGCACTTGATATACCTTCTCGCCGCCCTGATTGTCCTGGTGGTGTTGAACCAGCAGACTGTGGTTGGCCCACCAGCCCTGTCCCCATTCGTGCTGCAAGGCTACGTCGTCCAGCGCCGTGCAGATGGCATAGTGCGAGGCAATGACATGTTCGCGCTTGACGTTGGCGCGCTCGACCAGTGCCTTGAACGTGTCGAGCTCTTCGTTGATCAGCTCGCGTAGACGTTCCGTTTCCGCCGGCGCCATGCGCTCCGGTAGGTCGCAGAGACAACGAACCAAGCGCCGTGCTGCCTCCAATATTGGATTCGGGGCACGCTGCACATCGGCGAGACGCTGCTCAAAAGTATGCGGCGGCTGCGAATCGCTACCGGCTGCTGGTTTGTTGTCCGGCTCGGGCGAGGGGATGCCTTGCGGGTCCATGTCGGCCATCTTGCTTAGACTCCGTTCGTGACCGGATGGGGCTCATCGGTCACCGTGTAACCCAAGTCGCGCAGCTTCTGCTTGACCAGCTCGCGCTGCTCCTTGGAATAGGTCACGTCGTCCTCGATCTTGAACGGCATGTCGATGTTCAGCGTCTTGACAAGGATGTTCAGCGCGTAGTCGCGCGCGCGTAGATAGCGCAGCTCTTCGGGTGTCATGGCCGATTCGCTGCCATCCGCGTTATAGCGGCGCAGTCCGATATCCTTGATCGGCATGGGGTCGTTCAGCACGGGAATCAGCACCGGCACAAATATCGGCGTGCGCCATGCGCGGAACTGATAGAAGATCATGAGTGGGACTTCCTTCTTGCCGCGAACCCCCGAGCCTAGGGCGCGTGCCATCAACTCCACGCTGCCGGGGTCGTCCAGCAGCGCGAGGCCGAAGACCGCGCCGACCCGCACTCCATAGTCCTTTGCTCCCACATAGGGCTTCAGGTCGGCGATGCGCTGCTCCGGTGGCACGGGGATCTGCGCCATCGTGAGCAGGAGATCCCTGTCGTCTTCTTTTGCAGGTGGTCGCATCTGCCCCTTCAGAATTGGGTAAACCTCGGGACGAGGGTTCTCGATCAAGCCAAGTACGCTTGCCTGACCTCCTCCTTTACTAAAGCCTTGCGCCAATAACATCGCCGATTCAAGCGAGGGGACCTTCCGCAGAAAGCCGTAGGCAGTTTTTATTGCGGTACCGCTCGTCCTTGGGTCGCTCACGATAGCGCGGACTTCCGGCACGATGGCATTCTGTTGCCGGCGAACATAGGCATAAGCTTCATCCCACTGCTCGTGGTCGATCATTTGTGCCAGGCCAGGCATATTCGTTTGCTCCTGTATGACTTGATCTTGCGCAGCACACACCCGTGGTACCGCTACGGTGCAGCTGAGCAGCAGACTCAGGCAAAAACGCCTTGCCCAGCGTTGTCGGACGGTGGTGCCCATACGCTGCTCAAGAGTTCGCGGCGGCGGAATCCAGCGAGGCGTCGGCTTGACGCCTTCGGCTCGCGTCGGCTGCGAATCGTTACCGGCTGCCGGTTTGTTAGCCGGCTCGGGCGAAGGGATGCCTTGCAAGTCCATGTCGGCCATCTTGCTTACACGCCGTTTGTGACCGGATGGGGCTCATCGGTCACCGTGTAACCCAAGTCACGCAGCTTCTGCTTGACCAACTCGCGCTGCTCCTTGGAATAGGTCACGTCGTCCTCGATCTTGAACGGCACGTCGATGTTCAGCGTCTTGACAAGGATGTTCAGCGCGTAGTCGCGGGCGCGTAGATAGCGCAGTTCTTCGGGCGTCATGGCCGATTCGCTGCCATCCGCGTTATAGCGGCGCAGTCCGATATCCTTGATCGGCATGGGGTCGTTCAGCACGGGAATCAGCATCGGCACAAATTTCGGTGTGCGCCATGCGCGGAACTCATAGAAGATCATGAGTGGGACCTTTTTCCCGTCACGGTCATCGGCGTCCAGCGCACGCGTCATCAGTTCCATACTGCCGGGGTCGTCCAGCAGCGCGAGACTGAACGCCGCCGCGATTCGGGTCTGATAGTACTTGGCCGTCAAATAGGGCTTGAGATCGGCGATGCGCTGCTCCGGTGGCACGGGGATCTGCGCCATCGTGAGCAGGAGGTTCTTGTTTTCCTCCTCCTTTGGAGGTTGGAGCTTTGCTTTGAGAATGGGATAGACCTCAGGACGAGGGTTCTCGATCAAGCCAAATACGCTTGTTCGGCCGCCCCCTTTTCCCAAGCCTTGCGCCAGTAGCGTCGCCGATTCAAGCGTGGGAACCTTCCGCAGAAAGCCGTAGGCAATTTCCATTGCGGTACCGCTCGTCCTTGGGTCGCTCACGATGGCGCGGACTTCTGGCACGATGGCGTTTTGTTGCTGACGGACGTAGGCATAGACGTCATCCCAATCATCCCACCGATTTTGGCTGATATGTTGGTTCATCAATTGTGCGAGGCGAGGCATATTCGGTTGCTCCGGAATGGCGAGATCTTGCGCAGCCCATGTTTGTGGCAATGCAATGGTGCTGGCAAGCAGCAGACTCAGGCAAAGACGCCTTGCCCAGCGTTGTCGGACGGTGGTGCCCATACGCTGCTCAAGAGTTCGCGGCGGCGAAATCCAGCGAGGGGTCGGCTGCGAATCGTTACCGGCTGCTGGTTTGTTGTCCGGCTCGGGCGAGGGGATGCCTTGCGGGTCCATGTCGGCCATCTTGCTTACACGCCGCTCGTGACCGGATGGGGCTCATCGGTCACCGTGTAGCCCAAGTCGCGCAGCTTCTGCTTGACCAGCTCGCGCTGGTCCTTGGAATAAGTCACGTCGTCCTCGATCTTGAACGGCACGTCGATGTTCAGCGTCTTGACCAGGATGTTCAGCGCGTAGTCGCGGGCGCGTAGATAGCGCAGTTCTTCGGGCGTCATGGCCGATTCGCTGC
This sequence comes from Cupriavidus sp. GW822-FHT02D05, assembly GCF_058802485.1. NCBI lineage: Bacteria > Pseudomonadati > Pseudomonadota > Betaproteobacteria > Burkholderiales > Burkholderiaceae > Cupriavidus > Cupriavidus sp. GW822-FHT02D05. The sequence goes on from NZ_JBXAOE010000026.1 coordinate 42,937, forward strand.
CATCCGCGTTATAGCGGCGCAGTCCGATATCCTTGATTTCCATCGGGTCGTTCAGCACGGGAATCAGCACCGGCACGAACTTCGGCGTGCGCCAGGCGCGGAACTGGTAGAAGATCATGAGTGGGTCCCTTTTCCTGTCGCGGTTACCTGCACTCAGCGCACGCGTCATCAGTTCCATACTGCCGGGGTCGTCCAGCAGCGCGAGGCCGAAGACCGCGCCGACGCGCACCCCGTAGTTTTTTGCCGCTAGATAGGGCTTCAGATCGGCGATGCGCTGCTCCGGTGGCACGGGGATTTGCGCCATCGTGAGCAGGAGATCCCTGTCGCCTTCATTTGCAGGTGGTCGCATCTGCCCCTTCAGAATAGGGTAAACCTCGGAACGAGGGTTCTCGATCAAGCCGAGTACGCTTGCTTGACCTCCTCCTTTACTAAAGCCTTGCGCCAGTAGCGTTGCCGATTCAAGCGTGGGAACTTTCCGCAGAAAGCCGTAGGCAATTTCCATTGCGGTACTGCTCGTTCTTGGATCGCTCACGATAGCGCGGACTTCCGGCACGATGGCATTCTGTTGCAGACGAACATAGGCATAAGCTTCATCCCACTGCTCGTGGTCGATCATTTGTGCCAGGCCAGGCATATTCGTTTGCTCCTGTATGACTTGATCTTGCGCAGCCCATGTTTGTGGCAATGCAATGGTGCTGGCAAGCAGCAGGCTCAGGCAAAAACGCCTTGCCCAGCGTTGTCGGACGGTGGTGCCCATACGCTGCTCAAAAGTTCGCGGCGGCGGAATCCAGCGAGGCGTCGGCTTGACGCCTTCGCCTCGCGTCGGCTGCGAATCGTTACCGGCTGCCGGTTTGTTAGCCGGCTCGGGCGAAGGGATGCCTTGCAAGTCCATGTCGGCCATCTTTCTTACACGCCGTTCGTGACCGCATGGGGCTCATCTGTCACCGTGTAGCCCAAGTCGCGCAGCTTCTGCTTGACCAGCTCGCGCTGCTCCTTGGAATAGGTCACGTCGTCCTCGATCTTGAACGGCACGTCGATGTTCAGCGTCTTGACAAGGATGTTCAGCGCGTAGTCGCGGGCGCGTAGATAGCGCAGTTCTTCTGGCGTCATGGCCGATTCGCTGCCATCCGCGTTATAGCGGCGCAGTCCGATATCCTTGATCGGCATGGGGTCGTTCAGCACGGGAATCAGCACCGGCACAAATTTCGGTGTGCGCCATGCGCGGAACTGATAGAAGATCATGAGTGGGACCATTTTCCCGTCGCGGTCATCCGCACTCAGCGCACGCGTCATCAGTTCCATACTGCCGGGGTCGTCCAGCAGCGCGAGGCCGAAGACCGCGCCGACCCGCACTTCATAGTCCTTTGCTCCCACATAGGGCTTCAGATCGGCGATGCGCTGCTCCGGTGGCACGGGGATCTGCGCCATCGTGAGCAGGAGGTCCCTGTCGTCTTCTTTTGCAGGTGGTCGCATCTGCCCCTTCAGAATTGGGTAAACCTCGGGACGAGGGTTCTCGATCAAGCCAAGTACGCTTGCCTGACCTCCTCCTTTACTAAAGCCTTGCGCCAATAGCGTTGCCGATTCAAGCGTTGGAACTTTTCGCAGAAAGCCGTAGGCAATTTTCATCGCGGTACTGCTCGTCCTTGGGTCGCTCACGATAGCGCGGACTTCCGGCACGATGGCATTCTGTTGCCGGCGAACATAGGCATAAGCTTCATCCCACTGCTCGTGGTCGATCATTTGTGCCAGGCTTGGCATATTCGTTTGCTCCTGTATGACTTGATCTTGCGCAGCACACACCTGTGGTACCGCTACGGTGCAGGTGAGCAGCAGACTCAGGCAAAAACGCCTTGCCCAGCGTTGTCGGACGGTGGTGACCATGCCGCTTTCTTCTCCGTTGACGATTCAGACTGGTTGAGTAGTGCGATCCCGCGTGCCGTGACAATTTCAGAAAATGGATCGCTTGACACGACCTTCGGCACCGTCTTGCAGCACAGCATCTTGCCGCCCACATGCCAGCCATTGCCAACATCCTGTTGCCGTCCTCGTTGCCGGGTATAGGCGTCCAGTGGACCGATGCCGTTCAAACCGGTATAGACATACATCAGCATCCGGCGAGACCAGAAATCCTCCAGGTTGTGGCGTTCATCCCTGCCTTGAATTTGCACGTGAACATCGTCCCCCTTGGGGTTATGCGTTGCGGGGTGCCACAGTCCAAGAAAATGTCCGATCTCGTGGGCGAACGTCTGGATGAGCTGATCCTGACTGGAAGGATGGCCGCCATGCATCTGCTCGGCGGCCACCAGGGCGGTATTGCAAAGCCCCCAGCCAATGCCACTACCGATTGTGGATTCCACCACATACATGTTCAGATGCCTCGCCTTGCGATTCAGACTGGTCACCGCGGGGAACTCGTTCACTGCAGGTTGCCCGTCTTTGGCAGGCTTGACGGTCATCGCCCCTGCCTGCGTCAAGTCGACGGTGTCATTCAGCCATTGCTTGACCTCAAAGCGAACCCCCGCTGCCCGCCAGATGTCATTGATCTTGTTGAAGATGGGTTCAAGCTTTGGACGCTGAAGTGACGGAGGAATCCGTGGAATCTCCGGCTTGCCGGCCTGCCCAATGGACACAAAATGCACCGCCACAGCGACGTTGATGGGGTCGTAGACCTGCACAGACAGGGTGTGTAGTAGCGGCCCGCTGGCACTGCCATGACGCACTTCAATGTTGGCATTTTTTCCATTCGCCTTGTCGGGCTGGCCGGCGATGCCCGTCAGCTCGATCAGATCGCCCGTCGCCTGACTGATCTTGACCGTGCTCTCATCCGTGCTGACGAAGCTCAGCGGCACGCTTGCCCCGACATGCAGGCGCAGCAGCAACAGGTCAATTCTCTGTCCAGCCATCAGGCTAACGATCGGCCCGTCATGCTCCCGGTAGCCGCGCTCGTCCAGTTCGGGCCTGCCCGGATGAAAGGTGGTCGATTCGTTGTACCGCACGAAACGCACCGGTACAAACCGGTGTCCATCGTAGATTTCGCGTGCCAGCGGTTTTGGTGATGGTCCCGGCGTGACGGATCCAACTGTGCCTTTGTTTTTCGGTTGTGGCGGAGGCGGGACGGTACATGGCTCCATGGTGCCCGGAGGGGCGCTGCCGCCGCCCGCTGCCAGCTTGGCGACGAAGTCGGGGTGAAACTGCTTGACGTTCGAGCCAGTGAGATCGCGGTGAAAGCCAAACGCCTGCGACGGATCGATCTTGCTGCCAGCGAGTTCGTGCCGCTCAATTTCGCCATTGGGCTCGAAGCCGCTGTCCACCTGAAAGCGCAGGATCGCGTCTTCGATTTCGATGTGGTCCAATTTGTCATCGGGCGTCTGCGACACAGCCACTTGCCCGAGACGTACGGACCGATAAGGCTTGTCGTAGTAACCCAGCACCATCAGGCGACGCTTGGCACCCTGGATGCCCATCGTCGTTGTGCCGTCGGTTTTCTCGTCATCGCTGTAGTCACGCGCGGTCAACTGGATCAGCGTGCCAAGAATTTCCAGTTCGCCTGTGATGCCAGGTTGCAGGCCCGGCAAGAGAATCTGGCCGTTGGCCCCAGTCGTGCCTTCGCTGTCCGTTTGTCCAGGGATGCGCAGTTTGTAGCTGAGGCCAGCCAACCCGCGCTCGGCCTCAGTGCGGGAGATACCCGGAAACAGCTGGAAATAGATGCGCAATGGGCGCAGCGGTAGCACCACCTTGCACACCGCGCCGCCCGGCTTGAGGGTCAACTCCGGATTCGGCGCGGGCCGCGCGGGCGTTCTTGCAGGCGGCTTTTGCGAAGGATGTGTGGAATGGGTCGCCATAAGCTGTCTTATAGAATTTCAATCTTCACGGTTTCACCGAACTCGGCTAGCTTGAGCGCAGTCTCCCCGTGCGCATTGGTCACGCCTTCGATGAGGCTGCCATCGGCGCGCGTAATGCGATAAGACTGGTACGGTGCAAGGTGGTCGGTGCCATCCCAATGCAGCTTGTAGAAGCCCCCGTAACCTTTGCCGAAGCTCGGCATCGGCACGCTGGCAGTCTTCGGGCCGGTCAATTGCTTGCTGCCCGCGTGAACCGTCCATGCGCCGCTGGTGCCGCTCTCGATGCCGCTGGGCGTCATGCGGTAGTAAGTGCCTCCAACGTTGAACACGATCTCCTTGGCGGCGGTGACTTCGATCCTGCCTTCGGTGCTGGTGACCTTCAGGGTGTCGCGCGCCACGACTTCCATTTCGTTGTCTTGCGCCTGCACCGCGACTTTGCCCTTGCGGGCGATCAGCTTCACGTCTTCGGTATGGCCGCACAGCGAGACACCTTTGGCCGCGCTGCCGACAATGCTGTGACCCGCAGACATAGACAAATGCTTGCCGGTGGTCAGCGCCGTATGGTCGCCGCTGTGCAGGTGCGTGGTCTTCGGTGTCGTACTGGCGATCCCGGCAGGACTCGCCATGACCATCATCGGCTGTGACAGTTCGCCCAGCGCTTCGCCCGTCCCTTTGATGGCGTCGTTCTGTTCGGCAATGGCCTGCGCCACATTCTTCTGTTCATCGGTCTGCGCGAGTGCCGCCACGCTGGCATCCAGCACGTTGCGAGCTTCGGCCAGTGCCTGTTCCAGCCGCCGGATCGTTTCCCGCATTGCCAGCACATGGCCGTCTGCGTTACGTCGGGCCTCGGTGGTGATCAGCATCCCGTCTGCGCGGATGGCCCCCTTGCCATCGGTGCGCAGCTCGAAGCCCTCGCCGCGCTTTTCCTCGCGCCCCTGCCAATCGTTCACGCGCACGTTGTGGCCGAGCGCCAGCAGGCTGTTCTGGTGGGCCGAGGCGACCTGCACCTGCTGCTGGCCCTGCGTGTCGTCATAAAGCGTCTGGTTGCGGCCTTCGCCGAATAGCTCTTTACTCTGGTAGCCGGACAGCGCGTGCTGATCCGGCAGGTTCCACGCCGGTAGATTTTCCTGATTGTTCACCACCCCGACGATGATCGGCCGATCCGGATCGCCGCCCAGGTAGGCCACAACGACCTCCTGTCCGATGCGCGGCAGGTGCGTGTTGCCGAAGCGGCTTCCCGACGCGAAATTGGCGACGCGAATCCAGCAGGAACTGTTCTCGTCGTTGTTGCCGTAGCGGTCCCAGGCAAACTCGCAGCGCACGCGACCGAAACTGTCGGTCCAGATTTCCTGATTGGCCGGACCAGTGACCTTCGCGACATGCGTGCCGCCGATGTAGGGCTTCCCGACCCATTCGGGCCGGAAGATCTCGCGGGTCGGCTGTGCCTCGAATTCCACCTCGCAGCGCCATTGCTGGCCGCTGCCCGAGAACTCGCCCACATCCTCGATCAGCAGGCGTGTATCGAAAACCAGGTACTCGCAGTTGGCCTTCCTGCGCAGGGAGCGCGCGAGCGTGAACGTATTGCCCGGTGCCATCGCGCGGACATTCCCCTTGCCGCGCACACGGTGTCCATGCTGCCGGATGGCTTCCATGCGGATGCGCGCCCGCATGTCCCCCTCGGCGCGGGCTTGCTTGCCGCCCATGGGCTCGGCGTGGTCACCCGGCCAGTCGAACCGCTCGTAGGTCGAATGACTGGTGTCGCGCGGCGCTTCGGCAGACACGTTGAGGTCAGCGCGCGGTTGCTTGAAATCGTAATCCCCATGCGTCCATTGGCCGGTGATCAGCCGGTCGCGCGCCTCAAACTGATAGAGGTGTTCTTCGTCGACCCGGTCAGAGGATGGATACCAGCTAATGGTGTGATACGCGGCACTGGGAATGACTTTGAAAGCGCCGTTGCCATCGGTCAGCACCAGACGGTGGTGACCATTTGAATGCTCGAAGAAGAACGATATGCCCCATTCTGCCAGCAGGCGCCGCACGAATTGATAATCGGTTTCACCGGCCTGCAATTGATACTCACGCTGAGGATATTGGCTATCCAGCAGGCGACGCTCGACGGGGAAGGTGTAGTTGCCGAGTACCGCTTCGACGATTTCCAGTACGTTCATGTTCTGGAACCGCTTGTAGTTGCTCGTCAGTGTTGCCAGCCACAGCCACGGACGCAGGGTCAACCGGTACAGAATGCGCTCGTTGTCATAGAACGGCCCCCAAACTTCTGTGACGAGGCCGGTGATTTCCCGCGTGCCCTGACCCAGGCCACCGGCTTGGCCGGTGCCAGATCCGTCCAGTTCAATACTGACGGTGAGTTCCTTGCCCTGCATGGCCTCCATATCAAGGTCGCCTGCCGGGCCGTAAAGGGCATTGCGGTCGTCGGGGGTCTTTAACTCCAGTTCGTACTCGAAAAGGGCGTTAATGCCCTCGGTGCCGGATATGCGGGAAAACACCAGCAGCGGCTGTCCCATCAGTTCCGGCAACCCCTCACCGGACACGGTGACGGTACGAGAAAGGAGCAGCAAGCGGTTACCCATGCAAGTAAGCTCCGTGATGTCAGGCGCCCTCGGCGCATTCCTGACGCGACGCGAAACAACCCAGGCCACCTTACGCGACTCGGGCTCCCGAAAAAAATCCGCTACTCCGATGAATTCAGCTTCACAAGGCTATCGGCTTGGAAACGGGGGTGTCTATGAGACTATTCCGGAAATGAACCCAGACAATTCGTAGTCATGCGGAAATTACAGAGATCTTGGATGGCACTGCGAACAAGCATGCCGCCAATTCGGCCAGCCATCGCGTGCGACCGGATCGCGCTAAGCCACGTCCACCTCGCCACAAACCTCATCGACATGCCGCCTACAAGGCTTGCTGAGGCTTAACTTGGGTGGATTGAGGATGGGCCTCGCATCGAGGGCGCTAACATCAGCGAACCAGGTGCAGATCTACGGCAATTTCGCCCTTACGCGATCCAGCCAGGTCGGCGGTAGGTCCACGACGCCATTATTTTCGGTCGCCCCCAAATCGTATTGCACGAAAATTGGATTCCAAATCAAGCTACGCCGATCAGGGTCTAAATATGTGCGCTCGGCCAGTAACTCCCCAGTGCGGGTCTCATACAGACGAAATAGCGTGCCGTACTCGCGCGGAAGATAGCAAATTTCGCCTATGTATTGGCCTGTAGGAGAACGCTCTCGCTCGCATTGATACCGGGCTGATCGGCTCATTGCGTTGCAGCCATAAATCAGCGAGCTAACCAGAGCCACGAGAATGACCAGCAACTTAGCCAGAAATTTAACGAGGCGTATCATAGCTCAAACTCCACTATGATCGGATTTAGAAGATGCAAGACCATCCGGTCTGAATATAGGATCGGGTCGCCCAAGGATTTCAGGCATGCCCGGACCCGTCACGCGGACAGTACGATTGGAAGCCGATGGCCAACGAATACCCATGCGAAAACACTCCGCCGCAGGTGAAGTTGCAAGATCCGCAAGGCCATGAGGCTTGAACCTGATGTACCTTGCGCCAGTGCTGGCGCACCGATCCGCAAGTGATTTTCACAAATACCAGAACGGTATCCTGCAGCGAGAAACGCTATGCCGCAATCGGACAAGTACGAAATTCGATGAGAGATTTGGCGATGAAGGCGGCTATGAAACGATCAGAAAAGCGGCTACCGTTCGGTTCATTCAGCACACTGTGGGTGCTCAGGCGCGAGCCGCGCATGCTGCACCATTGAGGATGTGGAAGCGTTCTAACTTCCTACGGAACACCCTGCCACCCTCCTCCGCGACCGCCCCATCGCCGCCCACACCGCCAAAACCGAAGGCGCCTGTGCACCCGCCGACATCGCGCATCGAAAGACGCTTCTGGCGTTTCGCGAATGGCTGAACGCGCCCGTCAAGATCTGCTTGTTGTGGAGTTCGATCTATGAACATAGGCACCAAAATCAAAGCCGAACCTCGCAAAGCCGAACCTCGGCTACGTTCGGCGATCAGGCTGGCGGCGCTCGCCGCCGCTGCTGTATTTCTTGTTCTCTATGGCTTGGATGTTAGAGACAGATCCACTGCGCACGAATGCAAGCGAGAGAACTCTGGCGACTACATCGGTGAAGCCTGCTATTTAGCGCGTGAGTACGGCACTCTGTTTCGCCCTTATGCTGCGCGTAGCGATGAATTACTCGCAGAACGCACGTACCTTGACCCCGACGCTCCGCGCCTACTTTGGTTTCACGACCATGTGCTGTATGACATCGGCGCGCGCGATGGTAAGGGCTATGCAACACTGCCCCCGACACGTTGGGACTGGCTACGGGCTAGCCTCCCGTAGCGAACGAAGGCGCCTGCGTCCGTTCAAGGAATGACAGCCGTGAACCGACTGTTTGGGAGGGGGGCACAGGAGCGACACGCGCCGAACCTATGCACCCCCTCCTCCCCCTACCTCAAAGCAACCCCTGCACCCGATTCAAAGCCGCATCCAACTGCTGCTTCAACGGCGTCAGCAAGCAATGCAGGCCGTGACTGTCTTCTACCTCGTCACTGTCGTAATCCAGCAATCTCAGAACGGAGCCAAGGCCTGCGCTAACGCGTAGCAAGTCGGCGCAGCTTTCCTGCGCGATGCCTTGGGCGTCGTTGCGCAGCGCGTCAAGTTGGTAGGCTAGTTCCTGGACGCTTAGCTTTGTGGGGGTGTCGGCTGGGAAGGTGATGCGGATCAGGTCGGCGAGCAAGTCGGATTGCCGGGAGAGGGTGAGCGTGCGCTCGGGTGGATTGACGTGGGTAGTTTGCTCGGAGCGAGCGAGGGTGTCAGACATAGCGGCTTCCTAGTTTGGGTTGGAAGACCCGCCGCTCATTTCCACGTGAGGGTGGCGGGCCCGCAGCGAGGGTGGAAATACCGGAACGTAGGAACCGGCCAGCCCGAAAGCTGCCCCGCCCGGCCCGCCGTAGACATACTACGCGCGCACGAACGCACGGACACAAAAAAGCCGCAAATAGCGGCTGTCCGCCTACGTTTTCCGGGTTTCCACGCCCGATCACCTTTGTTTGAGGTGACACGGGGATTGTCGGGGAGGATTGGAGGGATGTCAATCAGTGATGGGCCGACCGGGTCTACCCTGCCATTCAGGTGCCACAAACTACTCCCGAATCGGACGCTCAACATTGTGTGTGCTGATGGCAGAGCCCCTGGACACTATTTAAATTTCACCTAGGAAAAGCAACCGAAAGCAGCAAATAGTATCTCCACTCCCAACTCGATAGCCTGCACACACCAAAATAATTTCAGCAACAGGCCTCATTGCACAACTCGATATTATCAAAAAATATATTACAAAAAAATAAATGGAACCATAAACAAATACACACCCCATAACAATTATCTCATTCCATCCACAAAAATCATAATTCACACATAACTATATTCAATTTTAATAATACTATCCAATCACGAAAAACGAACATCGACGCAAAATCCGAAAATTTGTTCCCGTCCAAGTCAACCTAGCGAAACACGATAGAAGTAAATCCAGGACCCGAGCGCCAAAAAGTCGATCACCACCCCCTATAAATCGAATCAGCTCCCCCACTACCGGATGCCCGGGTAGCAAAATTCATGAAAATCCATGATAATGCTGGAACAACAAAGAGAGAAGGGGGACTCTTCGTGCCAAATTCGCAGCGAAGCGCAAACTCAGCGGCCCTGCTACTTGCCGGCGGCGGCATCGATTCGACCTTATGTATGCATCGCCTACGCGAAGCGGAACTGCACTTTAGAGCCCTGCATATCGACTACGGGCAAAAAGCTAGCCGCCTTGAATGGGCCGCGGTCCAGGCAATGGCAAAACACTATGGTGGTACAGCGGACCAACTCAAAATCGCTAGCTCGCAGGCGTTCCCCCCTGGCGAGGTGGTTGGACGTAATGCAGCGTTCATATTTCTCGCACTGATGCACCGCACCCCCTCCGAAACACTAATTTGCATTGGCATTCATGCGGGAACGCCTTTCTATGACTGCTCTGAAGCATTTTTCGAAAGTACTTCCCGACTAATGGCAGAGCATACGGACTCACGGGCACGCCTGATTGCGCCGCTAATCAATTACACGAAACCCGAGATCGTTGGTGCCCTCCGTGAAACGGGTATCGATCTCGCTCATACATATAGCTGTCAACGTGGTGTCGAAGGGGGATGCGGCTCGTGTCACTCGTGCTTGGACCGGAGGAGTCTCGGATGTTGAGTGCTATTAGAGAAATAAGAATCGGAGGAAATGTCATCTCCAAAACCCCCACCGTCGTGCCATCATTCTCGAGCAAGGGTTTTCCAGATGTCTCACACATAATTGAGGTATTATCTGAAACGATAACAGAATGTGCATTGGTTAGCGCATATGATATCTCGCATCAGCATATAACCACTATTCCCACCTATCCGGAATACCTCATTCTTGATAGCGGTGGCTACGAGAGTTCCAAAGACATGGAGCTTTCCGACACTCGCAAGAATAACTATGTCGAGTCTTCATGGACACTCGAACAGTTAAGCAAAGTACTTGACGCCTGGGAAGCACCGCAACCGACTCTCGCGGTGAGCTACGACCACCCCGAACACCGCGTGACGGTCAAGGAGCAAATCGCGAGGGCACACGAATTGTTTGCAGGTCGAAAGTTCGGAAGGGAGATTCTTCTGAAGCCACACTCGCCTCAAGCCACACGCATAGACGTGGATGAGATACTAAAATCGGTCTATGAGCTCCGTGACTTTGATGTAATTGGATTCACCGAAAAGGAGCTGGGATATAGCATCTTTGATCGCATGCAAAAGATAGCGAAAATTCGAAGCGGCCTGACGAAAATCGGGCTAGATACACCGATCCATATTTTTGGAAGTCTTGATACCGTTTCTACGCCACTGTATTTCTTTGCAGGCGCGGATATTTTTGACGGGCTCACGTGGCTGCGATATAGCTATGTAAATGGTCAAGCGGTATACCAGAAAAATGCTGCGGCCTTAAAGTACGGTATTCGCATTAATGATCAAGATATTGACCCTAAAATTTGGTTTGAAAATTACCAGCAAATCATAAACCTTGAATTTGCGATGAAACGCTACATCAAGGAAAATAATTTCTCCGCGTTCAAAGAACACGCAATTTTCTTTGAGCAATCCGTGAACGAATTGCATGCAACGCTCTAGGAGGCCGCATGGGCGGGAGTAGTGGCACTTTTGGTGGAGCAGGCCGATCTCCTGCTGAGATCGCGAAGAAACTCAGAGAAGATGCTGAGGCCGGCGCTGCCGAGTTCGATACCGTGCTGGCAGAGGAATTCGGCAAGCTATTGAGCCGGTACAATTCCCGCAATACAGAGGAGGTGCGAGAGAGACTGGACGAAATTAAAGCAACTCTAGGCGTCGATCTGGACAGTGCGTTTGACACAATGTTTGGTGGCTCGGTCGCAAAGCACACGTATGTCGATGGAATCAGCGATGTGGATTCTATATTGGTCATCTCGGGAAAACTGGCTAACGAAAACCCGCATGAAGTTCTAAAAAAAGTTGGCGACGCTCTGTACGACGGTCTCGGGGGAGCCAGTGAAATTACGACCGGACGAGTCGCCATCACTGTGAAATACTTAGATGGACCGGAAATTCAGCTCATCCCGGCAATAAGAAAGGGAGGGAAGCTGCACGTACCCGCATGGCAAATTAACTCTTGGTCGGCGATCGATCCTGAGCAATTCAAAGATGGACTTAGCAAAAGAAATTCTGAATGCGCAGGGAAGGTCATACCGACGTTGAAACTTGCCAAGGCGATTAATGCGAATTTGCCTGAAGCCGTACGCCTAACTGGTTATCACATAGAGTCACTTGGCGTCGCTGCGTTCCGCGGCTATGCAGAAGAGCGAACGACCGTGAGAATGCTTCCATATTTCTTTAAGCAGGCGAGCGCCCTAGTGTTGACCCCAATGACTGACCGGACCGGCCAATCAATTCACGTGGATGAATATCTAGGCGCCGCCCACAGCGAAGCACGAACTGCTCTCAGCCATACACTTGCCCGTATTCACCAACGCATGCTGAACGCAAGTTCTGCTCAGTCGAGTGAGCGATGGCTCGATCTATTTGGTGAATAGAATGACAGAGAAGAATGCTATCGAAGCACTTCAGCGTGCCATGAGAGTCGCCGATCAGTCTTGCACTGCCTACTCAGCTCTGAGAGATAGGTTCAGGACTAAGTCGACGATACTTGACCTCGCTATCTTGTTAATCTCAGCATGGCTTGTCGCGATGGTATTCGTTCAGCCGACTATAGCTGCCCAACTTTCGCCGCACGGAGTATCGAAAGACATTTGGTTAGGGTTGCTCTCGATTGGCACTTTTTGCCTTTCGCTTATTCAGCTTCAGGTAGATTGGAAGGGGCGATCACACTCGTACCATCAGGGAGCCATTGCGCTAAGCGCATTTGTGAAGGAATATCGCCCCCTCTCCTCCGAAGCGGATTCTAACGTGATAAATCAAGCTCTGCTGCGATATCAACTGCTTACGGATACTATCGAATCCATCCCGGAATCTGAATTCCTAAAGCTCAAAAAAAAGCACAAATTAAAGGTCGAAATAAGTCGGCATCTCGACAATCACCCCGGCGCCAATATTTTGTTGATAAAAATAGTACTTTGGTGGCGCGACAATCGAGCCACCATCAGCGCTTCTAAAGGCGACAATAGGGATGCACAGAAATGAAAGCTGCCGCCTTCTACCGCCAAGCGAAACGCATAGTCGTCGATCTTGGTTACTCTGATGAGATTGCATGGCAGGAAAATCAGTCGCCTGAGAATATCGGCGAGCAGGAATTCCTCAGGGAAGCAGCCTGGGTGGTTTACTGCTCCGGCTTCCGTGAGGCGATCGTCAGGCGGTACTTCGATTACATTTCCCTTTGCTTCTGCGATTGGCTATCCGCCGATGAGATATCGGAGAAGCGGAATCAGTGCGTTGCGGCAGCGATGCCCGTACTAAAAAACCGGCGAAAACATGAAGCCGTGGCCGAGATCGCTACGCAGGTTGCAGTATCCGGATTCGAAAATTTCAAGGACGTCCTGCTCACAGCACCGCTTGATACTCTTCGCGAACTTCCATTCATGGGTGCGGTGACATCACTCCATCTTGCAAAAAACCTCGGCTTTGACGTCGCTAAACCTGATCGTCATTTACTCCGTCTACAGACGTATCTCGGGTATTCAGATGTGCGTTCCATGTGCAACGCCATTGCGAAGGCGAGCGGCGACCCTGTCCGAGTCGTCGACGTGGTGCTCTGGAGATATCTTGAGCGACGTGGCGCCCCCACCCACGATCGTCATTAAACGACATTTCAAAGAAATACTCGACTATCCAGAAATGTCTTTCTCGGATGACTGCGCATCAATTGCATCAAGTATATTAAAACAGGAATACGATGAGTTCATCCGAAATTTCACGGATCAAAGAGCGCTCGAAGAGCAGAAAGAAAATAAACGAAATCTATGATGATTCGATCAATGCCTATCTGGTCCACTATTCATGCGAGTCGTTTTATTCTGCTCCTGGGCAGCCGGCTATAGGTGGGTCCACTCGGGTGACCTCAATCGCAGTTCGTAATCTTAAGTCTGCTCAGACAAAAACGTGGTCGATACATAAATCCGCGGAGTTAAAAGGCCAATTAGCAAATCTGGCGGCGATTCTCCCTTCGGTGGTCCCGGCGACGGGGCAAATCGCCGCGCCGACGGCCAGCCCTGCAACGGTGGTTCTTTCAGCAACTCTGGACCCACTGGAGCGAGATATGCTTGATGGATATTTCGCCTTCCTCTCGACGCACACTGATAGTGTATTTATTCACTGGAATATGCGAGACGACAATTACGGATTCTCGGCGCTTGAACATCGACACCGAGTCCTTGGGGGACAACCGATCGTTCTACAAGATCACCGCAAGTTTGATTTGGCGCGCGAACTTGTTACTTTGTACGGGCTGAAATATGCACCCCACAAATCGGCGAGAGGTAGAAAAGGCCGGTTAATGAGCATTGTTGAAATGAATCATATATCGGATATAGATGCATTGCAGGGCGCAGAGGAAGCAGCAGCCTTTGTAAATGGCGAGTACATGAAACTACATCAATCCACATTAAGAAAAGTGGACGTTCTTTCCAACATATTCGACCGAACTCACGACAAAAGCATTAAAACAAATTCCAGCTTCACAGACAAATACGGAATTCACCCCATTGCTATAATTGAGTTAACCAAGAACAACCCGATCGTTTCTTCTCTTATATTCATTTCCACTGCCGGAGTCTCAGTATTGAATTACGAAAAAATTATTTCCGGACTCAAAAATTGGTTTTTATAATTCTGATTTCTAATCAAAAAATAGGCCTAGCGAGCGGGCCACCATGCCTTGGAGAGCGAACGCTTGCTAACGGTTATTCCCCGCCCGGTCGAAGATCACTACTTTGGCGAATGGGAGGACCTTTTCGACTAACGCGCCACATCGAGCCTCTCGGATTTCAACCCATCCAAACCTGAGATCGGTTGCTTAAGCGTATCGCGGGCTAATTGCAATTAATGTGCCTTATATTAAACGGACCCTACGATTTTTAACGATACGCTTCCCGGGAAATTGAAAATGAATATCGCTCACGCAATTGGAGTACTTCGCCAAGTGGCTACGCTGCCAGTTTTCGCGCAGATGAACCGGTCCACCGTTAAGGGATTTCTTGGTGAGCTACTTGTCAAGGAGTGGCTAGAGCGAGAGGGAGTGGAGGCAAAGCATCTCGGCAACCAATCAGGATACGATTTAGAATTTACCCATAAAGGTCGCACGATCAAGGCTGACGTCAAGATGTCCATGCCAAAAGATGAATTCCGATGGGGATTCGATTATTGGGGCTGGGCTCTAATGCATGCAAACAAGAAGAATGGAATTTCTGCCACCCACCTTATATGTATCGGATGCGACCACGGAGCAAACATTGTGGAGGCCTTTATTGTGCCAGCCCGGCAGGTGACCAATTTTCCGGCCGGTTTTGGGCAATTCAGCAAGGTTCTACATGGCTTTGTGGTTCCCTCTGAACAACTACCAAGTGGACTTGTTCCGCCGGACCTCGCGTTGTATGTCAAGAGTCAAAGGCTGCTAAACGAATCCTCAATCGTGCGAATTGGGGTTAGTGAGCGCCTATCCGATGCGTTCGCGTAATTAGCGTACATGCATGCCCAACCGCTGTCGGCAATTTATCGCTCTACGCGATCCTCCCGACGCCGTTTCTATGCCAGCCTAGCGTTGTAGATAGGTCCGCTATTCATCGATAAAATCAGAATAATTTCCGATATAGCGCTCAACACGGTCAAATGGCTGAGGCACCGTCAATACAACACGGGGTTGTACCTTGGGCATGTGGATCTCGTGACTGAAATCGCCCCGCCAGCCACCCTTCGGCAAGAATGAGTTCGCCACCACCTCCGAAGGCGTGAAGAACGGCCAGATCGACGGCACCTATGACATTCAGTAAGTCCCGGTCCTTGGTAACTGGGCGTATCTGAGCAACCATATCCGCATGACCGTCACGCCGCCTGACGGCAGCCCTGCCATCCACCGCTCCGGCTACACGCTCACCATCCTGAGCAAAGACCCCGACGGACGCTGGCGGCTCACCCGCGACGCAAACCTGCTGGCACGGAAACCGCAGCGCCCCCGTGACAACGGCATCGCGAAGTGAATCTCAGGAACGAATCAGCCATTGCGCAGCGCACCATAAAAAGAAACTCCTGCTCACAGACCCCTTCCACCCATTCCCACCAAGTACATCGCCGCCGCCCCGCCCCAAGATCAGCATTCACCCCACATGGCGTTCCCACCCCATATCGCCAATAATGATCTCACTGCCATTGCCGGACGAGGGCGACCATGCTTTATAGTCCCGATGCAATTCGTACCGTCGCCCTGCTGGGGCACGCGGGGTGCGGCAAGACCTCCCTGGTGGAGGCGCTGCTGCACAAGGGAGGTGCGCTGCACATGCCCGGCAGCGTGGAGCGCGGCACCACGGTCTGCGATTTTGATCCGCTGGAGCGCAAGTACCACCACTCGCTCACCACCGCGGTGGCCCACCTCCACTATCGCGACACCCGCATCTACCTGCTGGACACGCCCGGCTACCCGGATTTCTCCGGGCTGTCGATGAGCGCCCTGGCGGCGGTGGAGACGGCCGCCATCGTCATCAACGCGCAGACGGGCATCGAGATGACGACCCGGCGCATGATGGCCTGGGCGCAGGCGCGCAAGTTGTGCCGGATGATCGTGGTCAACGGCATCGACAAGGAGAAGGTGGATCTGCCCAAGCTGCTGGCCGATATCCAGGAGGCGTTTGGCAAGGAGTGCTTGCCGATCAACCTGCCGGCGGGGCGCGGCGGCGAGGTGGTGGATTGTTTCTTTAACCCGGCTGGCGAGGCGGATTTCCTGTCGGTGGCGTCGGCGCACGAGGCGCTGGTGGATCAGGTGGTGGAGATCGATCCGAAGCTGATGGAGTTGTATCTGGAGCAGGGCGAGCAGATTGCGCCTGAGCAGTTGCATGCGCCGTTCGAGCGGGCGCTGCGCGAGGGTCACCTGGTGCCGATCTGCTTTACCTCGGCGGCCAGCGGGGCTGGTGTCACGGAGTTGCTGGATGTGTTTGTGCGGCTGCTGCCGAACCCGGCCGAGGGCAATCCGCCGTTGTTTTACCGTGATGCGGGCGAGCGCCGGGTGGCGATTCGCGCGGAGCCGGTGCCGGACAAGCATGTGCTGGCGCATGTCTTCAAGATCACGATGGACCCGTATCTGGGCAAGATGGCTGTGTTCCGCATCCACCAGGGCACGGTCACGCGCGACAGCCTGCTGTTTATCGGCGATGCGCGCCAGCCGTTCAAGGTGGCGCATCTGCTGATGCTGCAGGGCAAGGAGCGCGTTGAGGTGCCGCAGGCCGGGCCGGGCGATATCTGCGCCGTGGCCAAGATCGACGAGATCGCCTTTGATGCCGTGCTGCATGATGCCAGCGAGGACGGCAACATCCATCTGGCCCCGCTTGACTTCCCCACCCCGATCTATGGCCTGGCGATCGAGCCGGCGCGCCGCGGCAATGAGCAGCGTTTGTCGGAGGTCCTGCAGAAGCTTGGCGCGGAAGACCCCTGCCTGCGCATCGAGCATCCGGCGGGCACCAATGAGACGGTGATGCTTGGCCTGGGCGAGCTGCAACTGCGCTGCGCGCTGGAGCGCCTGACCGGCCAGTACAAGCTGGAGGTGGTGACGCGGCCGCCGAAGATCGCTTATCGCGAAACCATCGGCGGCAAAGCCGAGGGGCATCATCGCCACAAGAAGCAGACGGGCGGTGCCGGCCAGTTTGGCGAGGTGCAGCTGCGCGTGGAGCCGCTGCCACGCGGCGCGGGCTTCGAGTTTGTGGATGCGGTCAAGGGGGGTGCGATTCCGGGCCAGTTCATCCCCGCTGTGGAAAAGGGGATCCGCCAGGTGCTTGAGTGCGGGCCGCTGGCGGGCTTTCCGATGCAGGACGTGCGCGTTACCGTGTTCGATGGCAAGAGCCATTCGGTGGATTCGAAGGAGGTGGCGTTTGCGGCGGCGGGGCGCAAGGCCTTTATCGATGCTGTGCTCAAGGCGCGGCCGAGCGTGCTGGAGCCGATCGTGGATATCGAGGTGACGATGCCCGAGGCGGCAATGGGCGACATCATCAGCGACCTCTCCGCCAAGCGCGGCCAGGTGCGTGGCACGCGCACCGCGGCAGGCAACAGCGTTCTGGTGGCGGGACAGGTGCCATTGTCGGAGTTGAACGACTATCAGTCGCGCCTGAACAGCATCACAGGCGGCCACGGCAACTACACGATCCAGCTTAGTCACTACGAAGCCGTGCCACCCGCCCAGCAGCAGGTGATGGCCTCGCAGCACAAGGCGCATGGCAACGGCGTGGACTGAGGGGCGGCCGCAATGCCGCGATGCCGGGATGGGCATCGCGGTGAAGACTGCCGGGCTTGCGCTATGGCTCGGCTGTCTTCTGCCGTGCCCTGCCCTTGCGGCGCTGCAAGACCAGTTCCTGTATTTTCCGGCCAAGGCGGCGTTGCCGGAGTTGCTTGCTGGCGGGCTGAAGGCGTGGCCGTCTTCGCAAGACTTCAAGGGCTTGGTGGCCGAGCCCACCGGGCCGGTGCGCGCCACCGCGATTGTGTTCCATGGCAATGCCGGACATGCCGGCCACCGTCGAGCCTACGCCGCAGCGCTGGCGCCCCAGGGCGTGCGCGTGATTCTTGCCGAGTACCCGGGCTACGGACCGCGCCCGGGGCCGTTGGGCGAAGCCAGCCTGGTGGCCGATGCCGAGCAGATCATTGCGCAGGCCTATCGCCAATACGGCGCCCCGCTGCTGGTGATCGGCGAATCGCTGGGGGCTGGCGTTGCCGCCGCGGCCGCGGCGCGCCAGCGGGACAAGACAGCAGGCCTGATGCTGATCACGCCGTGGGATACGCTGCAACATGTTGCCGGCTACCACTATCCCTGGCTGCCGGTGTCGTGGCTGCTGCGAGACCGCTATGACAGCGCGGCCAACCTGGCGCGGTTCGACCGGCCGGTTGTGGTGGTGGTTGCGGAGCGCGACAGCATCGTCCCGGCGCGCTTTGGCGTGGCATTGCACAAGGGGCTGATAGCGCCTCGGCTATTGTGCGTACTGCCTGATGCCGAGCACAACGATTGGTTTGGGCGGGTGGACGGTGGCTGGTGGCGCGATGCCGTTCGATTTTTGCTCGGGGGTTCAGATTAAATCGTTTCCTCGACATTCGGCCATACCCGCATCTCAAACCGATCGGGCGGAACCGGCTCCGAATACAAATAGCCTTGGGCAAAATCACAACCCACGGCGACGAGGAAATCGCGCTGCTCTGTCGTCTCCACGCCCTCGGCAATGACCTTCAATCCCAGCTTGTGAGCCAGCATGACCATGGCCTCGCAAAGCGCCTGATTGTCGCCGTCGGAGCCGAGGTTCTGCACGAATGAGCGGTCGATCTTGAGGTAATCGATGTCGAAGCGCTTGAGATAGGCCAGGGACGAGTAACCGGTGCCGAAGTCGTCGATCGAGACGCCGATTCCCGCATCGCGGAAGGTCAGCAGCTTCTTGTTCAGTTCAGCGTCCAGCAGCAGGCCCTCCGTGATTTCAACCACCATGCTCTGCCCCGGCATCCCTTCCCGCATGAGATAGTCGGACCATTGCGCACAAACCTGGCTGTCTTGCCGAATCTGCATCGGCGACATGTTGACGCTGATCTGGAAAGACGGATGGAATCGGTTGCGCCATTGACGGGCCTGATGCACGGCCTGCTTGAACACCCAATCCCCGATCGGCACGATGAGCCCCGTGTCTTCGGCCAGCGCAATGAAATCCAGCGGACTGATCGTGCCGCGCTCAGGGTGCAACCAGCGGATCAGGGCCTCGGCTTTGCGGATTTCCCCTGTCGCCAGGTCAACGATGGGCTGGTAGTAGACCTGGAACTGCCCGCCAGGCAGGGCGGCGCGCAGATCGCTGGTGAGACGCAGGCGCTTTTCTGCCGCTACGCGCAAGTCGGGCGTGAAGTAGTTGAAACGATTGCGCCCGGCGTTCTTGGCCGCGTACATGGCCTGGTCGGCATTCTTGAACAGGACGTCCAGCTCGCTGGTGTCGTCGGGGTAAAGCGTGACGCCGACGCTGGCGGAAATGAAAGCCTCATCCGCGCCGAGCGCGAAGGGCTCGGCCAGCTTGTGGATGATGGCCTTTGCGATGCGTTCAATGCTTTCGGTATCGCCCGTGTTGGGCAGAATGACGGTGAACTCGTCACCGCCAAGGCGAGCGACGATGTCCGATTCGCGCACGCACGAAATGATGCGCCTGGCCGCCTCGATCAGCAGGATGTCTCCTGTGTCGTGTCCCAGGGAGTCATTGACCTCCTTGAAGCGATCCAGGTCAATCAGCATCAGGGCCATGCGCTGCTCGGAGCGATGCGCCAGGCTGGCTTCGTGCTCGAGCCGGCTGTGAAACATCTGGCGATTCGGAAGATGGGTCAGCGCATCGAAATTGGCCTGTTTCCAGATCGTCGCCTCGAATGCCATCCGGTCCGACAGATCACGCCCCACGGCCAGCACAGAGTTCACCTTGCCCGAGCGGTCGATCTCTGGCGTCAGGCGGATATGGGTGCAATGTTCCTGTCCATCCCTGCTGACCCATCTCAGCTCCATTTGCCCACTTTTTCCGCTTGCAATGGTTTCGGCTATCTTCTGCTCGTAGATCAGCGCATTGGCGCCGCCGGGGACTTCCGATGGCCGCTTGCCGAGCGACTCGGCTAGGCTGCACCCTGCCGATTTACAGAAGGCGGGATTGGCGTAAGTGCGGCGGAGATCTCGGTCGTAGCGGGTAATGGTGTCCGGCGAGTTCTCGATCAACGTTCGCGACTCCTGCTCCTTGGTGACGAGCTCCGCGGTTCGCTGGTCGACGGTCTGCTCCAGGGAGGCGTTGATCTCGTTGATCTTCTGGATCTTCTGCTTGATGGCCCCACTCATTCTTTCAAAACGCTGCGCGAGCCGGCCTAGTTCATCCCTGCCGCCAGCATCGGTGCGCGCTGGCGCCGGCGCCTCGGCGCCCGTATCGTTGCCGGTGTCGTGCATCTTTCGCACCAGCTCTCTGAGCGGTGCCGAAATGCTGTGGGAAATAAAGTAGGCCAGGAAGATGGAAAGCAGGAAACCCGAGATGCCAACCAGCACGATCTGATTGCGCACGGACTGTGCCTCCGCCGTCAGTTTCTTTTCCGGGATTGTGCTGACCACGATCCATGTCGTGCCGGGAATGCCTGTGTACGCGGCAAGGTAGCGCCCCTCGCGCTTGTCCTCGAAGTCGACGAAGCCACTGGACTCCCCGTTTAGCCCGTTGCTCGCGATCTTCCTGATCAGGTCGGGCTCGGCCGTCCCGTCGGTGTTCGTGGAGATGCCGTCGGTGCGGACAACCAGCTTGTTGCTGCGGGCATCGAGCACGTAGATCTCCGTTCCGCTCCCCAAGGCGACGTCATTGAAGATGGTCGAGAACTGTTCGGGGCGAATGACCAGGACCAGCGTGCCGATCCGCCGATTGTTGCTCTTGCCGATGATGGCACGCACCATCCCGAGGTTTTGTTGCCCAACACCGTTGTCGTAGCTGCCCCAGTAAGGCCGGCCATTCCGATCGGGCGCCTGCTTGACCAGACGCATCACGCCCCGCGTCAGTTGCGCGAACGCCTGGGTGTCCAGGATCCGGTTGTTCTTGTCGAGCAGGTACTTCTGGTTGATGAAGTCAACCGACCCGTAGTGCTGCAGGAGCAGCCGGGTCATATCCTGGCGTGCCTCGTTCTGCTCCTCTGCGCTGCCATTGACCACGTTTGTCAGCGCATTTTGAACGCGATCGGACAGGACAAGAAGGCTGCTCTCCGTCTCGACCTGCTCCATGCGCAGCGCGATGTTCTTGGAGACCTGCTTGACCATCTCCTTGGAGAATACCTCGGCCTTCTGCTTGATCGCGGCGGTCGACTCTACATACGATATGTAGCCCGAGATCAGTATCGGTATCAGCGACAGCAGGATGAATGCGGTCATCAGCCGGTAGCGAATCTCGACACGGCGCAGCAGGTCCAGCGAGAGATAGGCGAAGGCGCTTCGCAGCGAACCTAGGATTGAGCTCATTTGTAATGCATCTTTGCTTCATTCTTGACGGACGCGTCGAGAAGTTTGGCGGCCTGTCTGGGCGTGATCTTTCTGGTCAGCACTTCCTGCATCAAGTGATGAAGCTGCTCGATCGAGTTGGAGGGTAGAACCGAATAGTATGGGCTGGCGGTCACCGGATAGCGGCTGACCATGTTTGTGTAGTCGACCATCTTCTGATCGCTCACGAGCGTGCCCGCGGCTTGCTTGAATGGGGGGATGTTCTGGCGTTTTCTTTGGAGAATGGAGAAGCCTTTCCCGGCAATGAATTCGAGAAAACGCATGGCTGCGGCCTTGTTGGGCGTGTCACACACCGCAAACCCGGTTTCGCTGCCGATCACAGGCACCACACGCTTGCCGGGCGCGTTCCAGGGTGGAATAAACACGCCAACCTCGAAAGGGTTGCCGTGCAGCAAATGGCCAGCCGCCCAACTGCCGTGAAAAGCCATCGCGACCTTGCCCTCCTTGAACAACCGTATGCCCTCATCGTAATCCGTCGCCATGAAGGCGTCTTGCACGTAGCCGCGTTGCGGCATCAGCGCAATACTGGCAAAGATATCGGCTACCTGAGGCGTGTTCAGGTCCAGCGTGCCATCGCCGATTTTCTGCTTCCAGGCTGGCTCGCGCGCCACCACGTTGTTGGCAAAGCCAAAGCTGAAGGGGCCGTTGCCGAGCATGTTCGGGAAGCCGCCGCTCCACATGATGGGTGTGAAGCCCGCAAGCTTGAGCTGCTCGCAAACCATCAGGAACTCGTGGAAATTGGTTGGCAGTTCCTTGATCCCAGCTTTCGCGAACAGTGCCTTGTTGTAGTAGATCAGCGTTGTCGCCACGCCGCCGGATATGCCAAAGCGCTTGGATTGGCGACTGGTCCAGTCCCCCTTGAGCGGGCTGAGCATGTTGTTCCATGCCGATGTGGTGCTCACATCTGTCAGGATGCCTTGATCGGCCAATTCAGCCGCATAGGCGTTCGGGTTGACACTCACCAGATCCGGCAAGTTGCCAGAGGCGATCCGGGGCTTGATATTCTCCTCGACCGAATTGCCAATCATGAACTGCACATCCACGCGGACGTCTGGATTGAGCTTGCTGAATTCAGCCGCAATCTGGAGCATCTCCTCCGGCCAGTCTGGCGCCCATATCAACGCGGTAATGGCGGTCCTGGCGGGCACGGCCGCGCCTGGCGAAGCGTTGTCTTGCTGTTGGCAACCGGGCAAGAACAATAAAAGAAGGCTGACCAGGCCCGTTAGCAGGGCGGCAAACCCAATGCGTCGCGCTTGGTGATTCACTTTGCGGATTCGGGATGGATTAGCCGTGCTTCAGCAGGCACTTTTGACGCAGTGGAAAGCGAACCGCTGGAACTTGCATCGCGAAGGAACCGATGGCGAGGCATGGTGGCGTCCGGGCTGCGATGGCTTGCAACGACATCGACAAGCGTGAATGCGCAGCCAACCCACATCGGGAAACGCTTACGACGGCTGGGATGCGTATGTTTGACCATGACAGCAGATCGGGCGAATTGAGGGGGGCGGTGCCTACACTGCATATCGACAACGAGCGCGAATACTGTACCGGGACAAACCCGAATTTCCTCGCCATGACGCGTAGTTGCCGGTATCGCCAGAGCCAGCATCATAGCCGAATGAGCGCGCCTGACTGGGGATTCAACCGGCGGATTGCTGATTGCTGATTGCTCAATGCCTTGTCCCACTTGTCGCACCAGGGCCAACGATGCGCAGCGTTTGGACCACCAGCGAAAACGCCGGCGAGGGCTGGCGCCTGCTGGGGTAGTACAGGTGGTAGCCCTCGAATTTCGGGCACCAGTCCTCCAGCACGCGCACTAGCTGGCCTGCCTCGATATGCTGCATCAACTCATCTTCGGGCAGCAGGGTGATACCCAGCCCGGCCAGCGCCGCGTCCACCTGGGGCTGTGCGGTGTTGAAGATCAGCTGACCATCGACGCGTACGTTCACCCGGCGGCCTCGGCGCTCGAAATCCCAAACGTACAACCCGCCGGATGTGGCCATACGCTGATTGATGCAGCGGTGCGCCGTCAGGTCATTTGGCGTCCTGGGGATGGGGTGAGCAGCAAGATATTCCGGCGAAGCCACCACCGCCAGACGCAACGGTGGGCCGATAGGCACGGCAATCATGTCTTTGTCGATGGTGTTACCCAGGCGTACGCCGGCATCGAACCGGTCAGCCACGATGTCACGGAAGCCGTAATTCACGTCGAACTCCAGCTTGATGTCCGGATACTCGCGCAGCAGCGGCGTGAGCTTGGGCAGCAAAATGCTGTGTAGCACGTTGTCACCGCAGGTGATGCGCACGGTGCCGGCGGGCTTCTCGCGCAATTCGGTCAAGGCATCGAGCTCCGCCTCGATCTCGTCGAAGCGATGGCCGATGGCCTGCATCAGCCGTTCGCCCGCTACGGTTGGTGAAACGCTGCGCGTGGTGCGCGTGAGCAGCCGGATCTGCAATCGCTCCTCCAATCCGCGAATGGTCTGGCTCAGGGCCGATTGCGTCACACCCAGCGCAGCAGCGGCACGGGTGAAGCTGCCTTCGCGCGCCACGGTGACGAAGGCCAAGAGATCGTTGAGGTTGCGTCTGGCCACGGCGCAGTCTCCCAAGGCATATTCAGTAGCCTAGCTTATATCCCATTTAAGTATTCATTAGCTAGTCACGGTGGCTTGCGTTCGCGAAGATACAGGGCATGAGAAAGTCAATTTCAATGTCATGACAACGAACGTTTGTACCGCCCCTGCGGGCGAAACCTCCACCCAACGAGAGGCTGGGGAGCAGCCGGCGTTCTGGAGCGGCGTCTTTGCGATGACGCTGTGCGTCTTTGCGCTGATCGCCTCGGAATTCATGCCCGTCAGCCTGCTGACGCCCATGGCTGCGGATCTCCATGTCACCGAGGGGATGATGGGGCAAGGTATCGCGATCTCCGGCGCATTCGCTGTGGTGACGAGCCTGTTCATTTCCACGCTTGCCGGCAGCATGAATCGCAAGACACTGCTGCTGGGGCTGACGGGCGTCATGGCCCTGTCAGGCGCGGTCGTCGCGATGGCTCCGGACTATTTCACCTACATGGCAGGCCGTGCGCTCATTGGCGTGGTCGTGGGCGGGTTCTGGTCCATGTCGGCGGCGACAGCCATGCGGCTCGTTCCAGCCAGTCAAGTGCCGCGCGCCTTGGCCATCTTCAATGGCGGCAACGCACTGGCCACGGTGGTGGCCGCGCCGCTAGGCAGCTACCTGGGTGCGGTCATTGGATGGCGTGGCGCCTTCTTTTGCCTGGTGCCGGTAGCGTTGATCGCGCTGGCGTGGCAATGGATCAGCCTGCCGTCCATGCGCGTGGAGCCGCGTAGCGCCGGCTCCAGCTCCGGCAATGTCTTCGCGCTATTGCGGAATCCGGTGGTGACCTTGGGGATGCTCGGTGCTGGCCTCTTCTTCATGGGGCAGTTCACGTTGTTCACCTACCTGCGGCCGTTCCTGGAAACGGTGACGCAGGTTGGCGTATCCGCGCTCTCGCTCATTCTGCTGCTGATCGGTGTGGCAGGCTTCATCGGCACCACGCTCATCGGCACGGTACTCCAGCGGCGCTTCTACCAGACGCTGATTGCCATACCGATCTTGATGGCCGCCATCGCCGTGGCATTGATCGCTTTTGGAGGCTGGATGACTGCCGTCGTTGCACTCCTGGGTTTTTGGGGGCTGGTTGCCACCGCAGCGCCCGTAGGATGGTGGGGCTGGGTGGCCAGGACATTTCCGCAGAACGCCGAGGTCGGCGGCGGGCTGATGGTGGCCGTTGTCCAGCTTGCCATTGCCATAGGCTCTACCGTGGGGGGCTTGCTGTTCGACAGCAGCGGCTACCAAAGCACCTTCGAAGCGAGCGTAGCCCTGTTGCTGATCGCAGCCTACCTGACTTTTCTGACATCACGCGCGGAAGCGGCGCAGACCGGTTGATCGATGCACGGTATCAGCGTTGTCGCTGTGGCAACCCGTTCCGTAGCCACCAGCTGCGTCGGCGCCGTGCCATTCACCACCCACGAATGCCATGCCGTCAGCCAGTCCGTCTTGCTCTGGAACTGCTGGCTGACCTGGACGATGCCGGCTCGGCCGCTAGCTTTAGTCTGGCTTGGCGGCGGGCGCCGCTGCGTCTGGTTGCTCGGCTGGGCTTTGCCAGGCGTCGCCCAGACCGGCTTTAGCGGATCTGGCGGCTTTGGCAGCTGCCCCGCTCACCGAGTAAAGCGCACCCGGCGCGTTGCGGGTCTTCTGGAAATCCGCCAGCGTTTCGCCACGCATGGCGGCGTAGATATGGAGGTTAGAGACGCCGCTGACGGCGCCTAGCTTCTCCAGCAGGAAGAAGATCACGCCGTAATGGATCATCCCGCGCCAGTCGCGCTGGGTGATCATGTCGCGCTCCTGCGCGGTGAGCCCGGCTTCGTCGTACGTGGCGGCCGGCTCAGCCAGGAAGCGCACGCGGAAGTCCGGCTGCACCAGTTGATGCAGGTAGCGGTTGATGCGATAGGCTCGCACGCTGGTTTCCAGCGTGAAGGGATAGGTGCCTTCCAGCGCTTCGATGCCGCGCAACTGGTGGCCGATATGCTCGCGCTGGCGTTCGGCGCGCGCTGCGAGGCGCTCGGGATCGGTGCAGGCTTCGTTCTCGTAGACGGCTACCGCGATGCCGGTCATGGATGGCAGGTAGTAGTCGCGATGAATGCGGTGCATGCGGTTGGACATGGCGCCGCGCATGACCATCCACATCACCACCTCGGCGCTCTCGAAGCCACCCAGCCTGGCGTAGTCGGCGTGCGTCATCTCCAGCAGCGCCTCGGGGTCGGATTCGAACAGGTCCAGGAAGCGATGATCCCACGGCGTGTTGTTGAATCCGGCGCGCTCGCCGTGCACCTGATGCGAGAGCCCGCCGGTGGCCACGATGGCCACGCGCAGGTCTTCCGGGTAGCTCTCGATGGCACGGCGCAGCCCCTGCCCCAGCTTGTAGCAGCGGCGCGCGGACGGCGCCGGGAACTGCAGCACGCCGACTTGCAGCGGGACGATCTTGACCGGCCAGCCGTCGCCATGCGGCAGCAGGACAGACAGGGGCGAGAAGCAGCCGTGGTCGAGTGCCTTGTCCTGGAAGAAGGACATGTCGAACTCATCGGCCATCAGCGATGCGCCGATGTGCCGGGACAGCCCGGCATGGCCCCCGATGGCGGGCAGCGCGCGCGGGCCACCGCCTTCATCGGCGGCGGCGTAGGACTCGCCGATGCCCAGCGCGAAAGCGGAGTAGTGATCGAAGAAGAAGGATGTCACATGGTCGTTGTAGACCATGACCAGGACATCCGGCTTGGCCGCGGCCAGCCATTCACTGACCGGCGCGTACGCGGCAAAGATCGGAGCCCAGGCGGGATCCTGCTGCTTGCCCGCATCCAGCGCGAAGCCGATGGTGGGCGTGTGGGATGACGCGATGGCGCCGATGATAGTGGCCATGTTAAAGACTCAGGCGAGTGCGGCGCGTTGCTGCACCTTGGTGGAAATGATCGATACTGCGGCCAGGGTGGCCGGGATGGCAAGGATGGCGATGACCGCGCTGAAGCCCCAGCCCAGGCTGAGCAGCACGCCGCCAGCCATGGACCCGGTAATGCTGCCAAAGCGGCCAATGCCCAGCATCCAGCTCACGCCCGTGGCGCGCACCGGGGTGGGATAGCACCCGGGGGCGAAGGCGTTCAGGCCGGTCTGCGCGCCGCTCATGCACAAGCCCGCCATCAGCACGTAGAAGGCAAACAGCGTGGAGCTCACATTGCCCGAGGCCAGCAGCAGAATCCATGCGGCGCCGCAGACGTAGGCCAGCGCGATGACCTTGTTGGCGGCGCGGCGATCCATGTAGAACCCGACCACGAGTGCGCCAACCGTGCCGCCCAGCTGGAAGAGCGCGGTGAGGTTGGCGGCGCGCTCAATTGGCAGCCCGGCGTCCTTGATCAGGGTCGGCAGCCAGCCGCTGAGCAGGTAGATCACCAGCAAGCCCATGAAGTAGGTGAGCCAAAGGGACAGTGTGATGCCGCGATAGCCTGACGACAGGAGCGTGCGCACGGGTTGCGAAGTGGGCACCGGTGGCTCGCTGATGGTGAACTCGGTGTTGTCCGCGAAGCTGCCGCCGCACACGCGGCGCAGCGTGCGGGCGATTTTCTCCGGGGCCGCTTTGCGCACGACCATGAAGCGCACGGATTCCGGAATCAGCAGCATGTAGATCGGCAGGCAGGCCAGCGGCAGCGCGCCGCCCACCATCAGCACCGTGCGCCAGCCGTAATGCGGCAGCAGCGCGGCGGCGCCGAAGCCGACCAGCGCGGAGCCTAGGTTGAAGCCAGTGAACATGGCGGCCAGCAGCGTGCTGCGGGAGCGTTCCGGCACGTATTCGGAGAGCAGCGTGGTGGTGCTGGGCATGGCCGCGCCCAGGCCGAGGCCGGTGAGAAAGCGCAGCAGCGACAGCGTCACGATGCCGTCGGAAAACGCGCTCAGCAGGTTGAATGCGCCGAACAGCGCGATGGAGCCGATCAGCAGCTTCTTGCGGCCGAAGCGGTCGGACAGCGGGCCCACCAGCAGCGCGCCGATGGCCAGGCCGAGCGGCGCGGCACTCATCACGATGCCGAAGCTGGCCCGGGAGATGCCCCACTCGCGCGTGATGTCCGGGGCGAGGAAGCCCATGATGGCGACATCCATGCCGTCTGTGGCGACGATCAGGAAGCATAGGCCGAGCAACAGCCACTGGTAGCTCGACATTGTTCGATCATTGATGTGGGCTCGGATATCGAGCCGGGGCCGTGCAGTCATGCCGTCTCCTGGTGAACCCGAACGCGGGCTCTTATCGTTCATCTGACTAATGGCCAGAATCGCCATGCTGGGCATGCACGCCAGCGCAACGTTCATGGCAAGGCTAGTCTACGATCCGGGCGGTCTGTCTGTATTGCTTTCGGCTGGCGGGGCGTTGCCTTCTGCTTATCGACACCCGGATGGATGAGGGCTCGGCATGGGCTGCGGCGTGGACGCTAGCGCCAGGCCGCGCTGCAGGCGCGCAGCTCGGCAAGCAGCGCAGCCGCGCCGGGCGAGAGCCGGGCGCCCGCACGGGTCGTGATGCCGATAGGGCGGCTCACGCCGGGGATGGGGAGATCGAGCACGCACAGCGATCCTTGCTCAATCTCATTGTGAAGCTGGTGGGCGGACAAGGCGGTGATCATCTCGCCACGCAACAGCAGGCCGCGCAGCAGGGCCAGGTCGCCGGTTTCCACGAAGGGTTGCGGCAAGGGCCGTCCCTGCTGCACAAAGTAGCCGTCCAGCGCTTCACGCAGCGGTGAGCGGGCACGGGAGAGCACCCACGGATAGGCCTCGACATCGCGCAGGGTGAGCCGCCGTTTAGAGGCCAGCGGATGGGCGGCGCTGGCAATCAGCGCCATGCGGTCCTCGAACAGCGGCTCAATGGTCAAGCCCTGGGCGGAACCCGGCCGCAAGGCGCCAAGGATCAGGTCGATGCGCCCGCTGAGCAGCCCTGCGGTCAGCTCCTCATAAGGGCTTTCCAGCGAGCGAAAGCGCAGGCGCGGGTGGCGCGCGTGGAGTCCGGCGATGGCGGCTGGCAGCAGTTGCGTGCGCCCGAGTGGCAACGCGCCTACCGTCACCACGCCCTCCAGCACCCCGCTCAGCGCGGCAACGTCAGCCTTGATATGGCGCAGCTCCGCCAGCACGCGCTCGAACCGCACCATCCAGCGATCGCCCACGTCCGTGGGAATCATGCCGCGCGCGGTGCGCAGGAACAGCGGCTGCCCGAGTATCTCCTCCAGCCGCGCCACCGCCTGGCTGACCGCGGATTGCGAAATGCCAAGCACCGCGCCCACGCTGGGCATGTGGTGCGCCTCGGCCAGCATGGTGGCCACCTCCAGCCGGCGCTCGTTGTACAGGGATTCGAGGCTGGCGACGGCGCCGCCATGCCGGCTGCGCAGCCGCATGGCTTCGTCGCGGACCTCTCTGAGGATGGTGTCGATCTGCTGCACGCGCAGCAGCACTTCTTCTCCGGCGCGCGTGAGCAGCATGCCGCGCCCCTTGCGCTCGAACAGCGCCACCTCCAGGCTGGTCTCCAGCGCGGCAACCGAGCGCGCGATGGCCGAGGAAGCGCGGTGCAGCGTCTCGGTTGCGCGCCGCACGCCGCCTGCGGCGGCCACGCCGGCAAACACATAGAGGTGATGCAAGCTGATCGGGGAGAGATCCATCGGGTGCCTGAGTGTCGCTGGCGTTGTGGGTTCGTTGTGCCGTCGTTGGTGCCTTCGTGGTGCCTTCGTTTCGCCAAGCCGATAAGAAGATTGGAACACTGGCCGGGTCAGAAGGCAACCCACCGCAAGGCCTAAGCGCCAATACTCGCCCATCATCGACGTACGCGGATCGTGTTCCATGAATGACCTCATCGCTTCGGATCTCGTGCCGGTACCGTGCATCCTGATGCGCGGCGGCACGTCTCGCGGCCCCTTCTTTCTGGCCAGGGACCTGCCGGTGCAGAGCGCTGCGCGGGACCGCGTGCTGCTTGCGGCCATGGGCTCCCCGGACCCGCGGCAGATCGACGGCCTCGGCGGCGCGCATCCGCTGACCAGCAAGGTGGGCATCGTAGGGCGCGGCCTGCCGGGCGAGTCGGACCTGGAGTTCCTGTTTGCGCAGCTGCAGCCCAGGACGGATACGGTGGACACCACGCCTAACTGCGGCAACATGCTGGCTGCCGTGCTGCCGTTCGCGGTGGAGTGCGGCTTGCTCAAGCCATCCGGCGATGTCACCCGCGCCAGGGTGCTCACCCGCAATACCGGGATGGTGTGCGACATCACCATGCGCACGCCCGGCGGCAAGCCACACTACGCAGGCGATGCACGCATCGATGGCGTACCCGGTACGGCCGCGCCCATCGTGATCGATTTCCTGGATACAGCGGGGTCCGTCTGCCCTGCCCTGCTTCCCAGCGGCAACGCGCTGGACCGGTTGACGGTGGGCGTCGATGCCACCGGCCAGGCGATTGCGGTGGATGCCACGCTGATCGACAACGGCATGCCGATGGTGCTGCTGCGCGCCTGCGATCTCGGGCGCACCGGTTATGAAAGCGTGCAAGCCCTGAATGAAGACGAGCCTCTCAAGGCCGCGCTGGAAGCCTTGCGCCTTGAAGCAGGACATCGCATGGGCCTGGGCGACGTCACCGCAAAGAGCTATCCCAAGATGTGCTTGATCGCCCCGCCGCGTGCCGGCGGCAGCCTCACCACGCGCTGCTTTATTCCCCACGTGTGCCATGAGGCCATCGGCGTGCTGGCGGCCGTGACGGTGGGCGCCGCTTGCGTCCTGCCCCATACGGTGGCGCAAGGCATGGCCGAGATCCCCGGCAGTGGCCCGGTCCATGCCATCAGCGTCGAACACCCCACCGGCGAGTTCACCGTCGAGCTGGAGACCGATCCCACGCGGCCAAACACCATCGCGCGCAGCGCGCTGGTGCGTACCGCCCGACCCATCATGCGTGGCGAGGTCATGATCCCCGCCGCCGCATGGCCTGCCAACTGAACGTGCACGCCTGGCACACACCTCGCAAGCACCTAGCACACGCATCCATGATCATCGATTGCCACGGACATTTCACCACCGCGCCGAAGGCGCTGGAAGACTGGCGCAAGCAGCAGATCGCCAACCTCGGCTCGCCCAGCCTTGGCCCCTGCGCGTCGGACCTGCATATCAGCGACGCTGAACTGGTCGACGCCATCGCCTCCAATCAGCTGCGGCTGATGCAGGAGCGCGGCTCCGACCTGACCATCTTCTCGCCGCGCGCTTCGTTCATGGCGCACCACGTTGGCAACTTCGAAACCAGCGCCATATGGTCGTGCCTGTGCAACGAACTCTGCTACCGGGTCGCGGAACTGTTCCCGGATCACTTCGTGGGTGCGGCCATGCTGCCGCAGTCACCGGGCGTGGATACGCGAACGTGCCTGGCCGAGCTTGAGCGTTGCATTGTCGAATATGGGTTCGTAGGCGTGAACCTGAACCCCGATCCCTCGGGCGGCCACTGGACCTCGCCGCCGCTGTCTGACCCGTACTGGTATCCCATCTACGAGATGCTGGCCGCGTATGACGTGCCGGCGATGATCCACGTCAGCACCAGTTGCAATGCCTGCTTTCACACCACCGGCGCGCACTACCTGAATGCCGACACCACCGCGTTCATGCAATGCCTGACCAGCGATCTGTTCAAGCGGTTTCCCACGCTGAAGTTCGTGATTCCGCACGGGGGCGGCGCGGTGCCTTATCACTGGGGGCGCTTCCGTGGCCTTGCGCAGGAGCTGAAACTCCCGGAGCTTGAGACGCATCTGCTCGGCAACATTTTCTTCGACACATGCGTGTATCACCAGCCGGGCATCGACCTGCTCACGCGCGTGATTCCCGTCGACAACATCCTGTTTGCCTCCGAGATGATCGGCGCGGTACGCGGCATCGATCCGCGCACCGGCCACCACTATGACGATACGCGCCGCTATGTCGACCAGGCGAGTCAGCTCACGCCCGAGGAACGGCACAAGATCTTCGAGGGGAATGCCCGCCGGGTGTACCCCCGCCTGGACGCCCGGCTCAAGGCCCGCGGACTTTGACATTGAGAACATAAGGAGACTGTATGCATCCCGCTCAAACCCAGCTTGGCGTGGTCCGGCGCCAGATCGAACGGGCGCATCCCGATGCGGTGGCCCGCCTGTCCCGCTTCGGCGTGGCGACCGTGCACGAAGCCATGGGCCGTCTTGGCCTGATGAAGCCGACCATGCGCCCGGTGTACGCAGGCGCAGCCACTTGCGGCCCGGCCGTCACGGTGCTGCTGCAGCCCGGTGACAACTGGATGCTGCACGTGGCGGTGGAGTGGATCCAGCCCGGCGACGTGGTGGTCGCGGCCTGCACGGCAGACAGCACGGATGGCTTCTTCGGCGATCTGCTGGCCACGTCCTACCGGGCACGTGGCGCCAAGGGCCTGGTGATCGATGGCGGCGTGCGCGACGTCAAGGACCTGACCGCGATGGGCTTCCCCGTGTTCAGCCGCGCGGTGCACGCCAAAGGCTGCGCGCGCGCCACGCTCGGCTCAGTCAACGTGCCGGTGGTGTGCGCGGGCGCCTTCGTCAATCCCGGCGACGTGGTGATCGCGGACGACGACGGCGTGGTGGTAGTGCCCGCGGCCTTGGCCACGACAGTGGCAGAGGCTGCCGAAGCGCGCACGGCCAACGAAGCCGCAAAACGGGAGCGCTTCGCCGCCGGCGAGCTGGGCCTCGATATGTACAACCTGCGCGACGCCCTGGCCCGCGCCGGACTGCAGTACCTGGATTGAGCCAACCGCCCGCAACCCGCGGGCTCTGATAAGAAGAAAGGAGGAGTCAACATGAGAAAGCTGCGCCCCTTAGCGCTTGCCTTGTTTTGCGCGCTGCCGGCTTTGGCCTCGGCCCAGTCCGTCACGCTGTACGGCGTGGTCGATACCGGTGTCGAGTACGTGAACCACATCGGCGCCGCCAGCAACAGCGTCACGCGCATGCCGAACCTGAGCGGCACGGTGCCGTCGCGCTGGGGCCTGCGTGGCACCGAAGACCTTGGCGGCGGCTTGAAAGCGAACTTTGCACTGGAGTCCGGCTTCGGGGTGGACAGCGGCGCGACCAACCAGGGAGGGCGGTTGTTCGGGCGCCAGGCATGGGTGGGGCTGAGCAACAACTGGGGCCAGATCAGCTTTGGCCGGCAGTACACCATGCTGTTCTGGGCGATGCTGGACTCCGACATCCTGGGGCCGAACGCCTATGGCTCCAGTTCGCTGGACAACTATTTCCCCAACGCGCGCGCCGACAACGCCGTGGCCTACAAGGGCAAGTTTGGCGGGCTGACGGTGGGCGCCACGTATAGCTTTGGCCGCGACACGGTCAATGCCGGGCCGAGCCCGTCGGGCACCAACTGCGCCGGCGAGAATGCCGCGGACAGCAAGGCTTGCCGTGAGTGGTCTGCCCTGCTGCAGTACGAGACCAACTGGTGGTCCGTCTCCGCCGCGTACGACTCGCTGCGCGGCGGCCCCGGCGCGTTCGCCGGGCTGACCAACAGCAACCTGAAGGATGATCGCCTGGCCCTGGGTGGCTATGTGCTGGCCGGCAACGCCAAGGCGGGCCTGGGCTGGGTCGCCCGCCGCAACGAGGCGCTGACGGCGTCGCGCAGCAATTTGTTCTACGGCGGCGTGTCCTATGACGTCACGCCCACCGTGAATGTCGCGGGCGAGCTGTATTACCTGAAGTACCGCAACAGCGCGGACAAGGCGTGGCTGGGTGCCCTGCGCGCCAGCTATGCGTTCTCCAAGCGGACCTCGGTGTATGCCACGGCTGGCTATATCGCCAACGGCGGGCAATCGGCGCTGTCGGTAAGCAGTGCGGGCACGGGCACGGCGCCCGCGCCGGGCGGCAAGCAGTTGGGCTCGATGGTTGGCATCAAGCACATCTTCTGATGCGGCGAATGCCCCCGCGCCATGCGGGGGCAACCCCGATCACCGGCGTCAGCCCGGATGACCGCCCTCAACTGGGTAAGCAGTCTCATCGCGCATCCGCCGGCAAAGTCCTATCCTTTGTCAATGACGTGCCGGACGCATCGCGCGGCCAGGCTGGCATCATGGCCATCAGCACGTTCTGTTCTCAGTCACGGCCCAACAGTACGGCGGCGTCGGCATGAAGCGTGTGTATGCACTGATTGCGACTTGCATCATGTTGGTTGCCTGTGTATCGACGGGCGTCGACGTGAAGCCGGAGCAATTGTCGAACTTCATTCCCGATTTCTCTACCGTTGACGACGTTACCGCGCAGCTTGGGACGCCCACCTCCATGACGACGCTGCGAGACGGATCCACGATACTGATCTATTCCTTTGCGACCTCCAAGCCTCACCCGGAGAGCTTTATTCCATTCATTGGCCCGCTGTTTTCCGGCGGGGAGATCCGATCGTCGACGGTCCTGTTCGAGTTCGACGAGAACGGTGTCCTCAGGAGTCAACGCAGGACGACATCGAGTGGTGCTTCGGGGTGGAGCGTATTGCCTGCCGGTGCGCTGCCTTGAAGCACTTCGACAACCCGGTGGGCTGCGCATCCGCCTGCTGTTGCAATGTCTCCACCACCGATCACAGGCGGACAGGAGACAACGACATGTGAGCCGTGTGAGCCGTATGCGCCGTATGCGCCGTCTCATCGCGCATCCATTGGCTGAACGCAAGGATGCGAGGATCCTGGCTGCTGCGCGCCGGATAGACGAGATGATAGGCATACGCCGGCGCGATGCTCACGCTAATCTCGAATAGGCGCACCAGGCGGCCTTGGGCCAGGTCATTGGCGACCATGGGCAGTTCCACGAGGCCAATGGCAGCGCCGTCGATCACGGCCTGCACGACATGGCTCGAATCGGAAAAGGCAACGCAGCGGCTGTCGTCGAAATCGTCGACGCCGGCCGCGGCCATCCACATGCGCCAGTCGGGCCAGGCCATGCCGTCGACCGGACAGTCGACATGGCACAGCGTGTGGCCAAGCAAGTCCCGCGGTGTTTGCAGCCGGGCACCGGCTTCGCGCAGTTTCGGGCTGCAGATCGGGACGACAACCGTGTCGAACAGCCGGTCTGAGCACGTGTCTTCGTAATGCCCGGCGCCAAAGCGGATCGCGATATCCACGTCGTCCGCGTCGAAGTCCCGTACCTGATCGGAAATATCGAATGTGAGTTCAAGCGCCGGGTTGGCGGCCCTGAACCGCGCAAGCCGGGGCAGCAGCCAGTTGGTGGCGAACATCGCGCCTAGCGAGATGCGCAGATGCGCCGGTCCCCGCGCCATTCTCCGGGCCCGGCTGGTGGCCCGCTGCAAGGTGTCGAGCGCGTCGGCGGCCGCCTCGAACAGGACGGCGCCGGCGGGCGTCAGCTGGATGCTGCGGCTGGTGCGCGCGAACAGCGTGATGCCTAGCTGGTCCTCGATCTCCTTGATCTGGTAGCTGACGGCCGCCGGCGTCAACCCCACCTCCTGCGCCGCGCGCGTGAAGTTCAAGTGCCGCCCGGCTGCCTCGAAGGTCCTCAGTGCTCGTGTGCCCGGCAGCATTCGCTTCATCGATCTTCAAGCCATTTTTAATGATCCGGCAAGAAATACTCGTTTCTCAAAGCGCGGTCAATAGCAGATAGTTGCGGCCAACCCTGCGCATGCAGGCGGCGCGCGACGTTCGCCAAGCCCATTGCACGCCACTACCGGAGTCACAGCAACCCATGCCAGCTAGTCAGTCTTCCTTTATCGTTCAACGCAACGGCCTGCCGGCAACGCTCGCCGAGTTGGCACCCCTCGCCTTTGCGGGCTACGCGCATTTCACCGCGATGCAGGTGCGCGGCGGCCGGGTCCGTGGGCTGGATCTCCATCTCGAGCGGCTCAGGGTTGCCTCGATGGCGTTGTTCGGCCGCGCCTTGCCCGACGATCAGGTGCGTGCCTATCTGCGCGCGGCGCTGGCATGCGCGCCGGCGGACGTCTCGCTGGTGGCCACCGTGTACCTACCGGCGGGTGAGTTCACCGTGGCCGGCGCGGATGTCGAGCCTGAAGTGCTGGTGCGTACCGGGCCGCCCGCGTCCGGCCCACAGGGCCCGTTGGGGTTGGCCGCTGTCCCTCACGAGCGGGTGCTCCCCGCCCTGAAGCACGTTGGCGAAGTGGCCAAGACGTATTTCCTGCGCCAGTCCGTGGGCAAAGGCTTCGACGATGCCGCTTTCGTTGACGCTCAGGGGCGGCTCAGCGAGGGGACCATCTGGAACCTGGTCTTTTGGGACAGAGAAGCTGAAACGGTGGTGTGGCCCGAGGCCGAGATGCTGGCAGGCACGACCATGGGTATTGTCCGCCGGCAACTGGATCGCCTCGGTGTGCGTCAGCGCGTCCAGCCCGTGACGCTTGCCGATCTGCCTGGCCTGGCTGGCGCGGCGGTGATGAACTCCTGGACACCGGGGGTGGCGGTGAGCCGGATCGGTTCCGCGCCCATGCCTGAGGCGCCGAGCTTCCTTGCGCTGCTTCACCGGGCTTATCAGATGGAGGAACCTGTCTTGCCGTGAGCCCGTGCCAACGATTGCCCATTGTCGCGGATTGCGGTTGAATGGCTCCAGCTTGAATGGCGCCATTGTGGCCAGAGACCACCGTGGCAACATATGCGGGAGGGCTCAACGATGAAACCTGACGGCCAGGTCAAATCTCCGGGGCAAAGTGATTGTCGCCCTGTGCTGGTCTGGGACGCGCCGACGCGGCTGTTCCACTGGCTGGCAGTGGTGCTGGTAGCGGGAGCCTATGCGACCTGGCGGCTGAACTGGATGGACTGGCATGTCCGGATTGGCGAAGCACTGCTCGCGCTGGTGCTTTTCCGGCTGCTTTGGGGCTGCTTCGGTAGCGAAACCGCACGCTTTCGCAGCTTTGTGGCCTCGCCCGCCGCTGCGTTCCGCCATCTGCGGCATATGTTGCGCCGCGAGGCCGACGTGCAAGTCGGCCACAACCCGGCGGGCGGGTGGATGGTGCTGCTGCTGCTTGCGTTGATGCTGGGCGAAACGCTCAGCGGGCTCTACATCAACAACGACATCGCGGACAAAGGACCGCTCACCGAATGGGTGCCCGCATCGGTCGCCAATGCGATCACGGCGCTGCACACAATCCTGTGGGACGCGCTGCTGGCGGCGGTGGCGTTGCACGTGCTGGCCATCGCACTGTATGCGCTGGCCAAGGGCCACAACCTCCTGCTTCCCATGCTGACCGGCCGCAAGCCATTGCCGGCGCGCATCGCCACGCCACGACTGGCATCCGCGCTGCTGGCGCTGCTTGTGCTGGGCGTTGGCGCCGCCGCGGCGGCGCTTCTCACGGCGTATCTCTGAGCTGCCCAGACCTGAGCGCAAGCGCCGCGTTAGTTGCTCTTAGGCGGCAGCACCTGGCCACGGATTTCGCCGGCGGGATGATCCTTTGTGTGCACGTTGATGTACATCTCGCCGGCAAGAAACTCTTGCGCGTCAGCCGGGGAGAGGGTGGCCTGGCCCTTGAGGGGACTGGTGACCGCAGCGCCCTTCCCGGACAGCCAGAT
This sequence comes from Cupriavidus sp. GW822-FHT02D05, assembly GCF_058802485.1. NCBI lineage: Bacteria > Pseudomonadati > Pseudomonadota > Betaproteobacteria > Burkholderiales > Burkholderiaceae > Cupriavidus > Cupriavidus sp. GW822-FHT02D05. The sequence goes on from NZ_JBXAOE010000026.1 coordinate 80,692, forward strand.
TTTCACGCTCGCGTTCTTGCCGCTTGTGGCAGGCCCGTGGAAATGCGCCATGGTGGCCTCGCTGGGTAGGCCGCTCAGCGTGACTGCCCAGGTGACAACCCGTGTGCCGGGGTCGTAGGTGAGGTCGGCGGAACCGCTGCCCTTGGTCTCGACAGGAGGCACCTCCTGCGCGCCGCTGAGCGGCACGGTAAACGAGATTGGCGCCGCCTGCACCCAGGTCATTGACCCCGCCAAGGCGAGGCCGGAGAGCCACATGAGGGCCCGCCGCGATATTGAAACACGCATTTGATTGTCTCCTGTCCGGTATGGCACCGGTTGAACAGCGGCCGCCTGCTTTCACTGCGTGGCGGCGAGCGTACCCGATGCCGGCGCTTCCGGCGCCGGGTCAATCTGTCAGCCGACCGGTCGCTGGCATGAGTCCGAGAAAAGGATAGACCCGGCTGTCTGCCAAATCCAGAACCGTGGTTGGCAGCCAGGCCCGCATGGCGCCGCGCGTCCGAGCGCTACTCGACTTCCCGCTGGAGCGCTTTTTCAGAGTTTGAGCGCCCGATCCTGGCCGCGCCTGCCGAATGCTCAGCCCGCAGCGGTCTCCAGCGCCGCGTCATATTGTCCCAGGCTGGCCATGCCATTCAGCCGTGAGCGCTGCAGCAGCGCCCGTTGCGCTTGCGCCGCGTTAGCGGCCTCGCCGCGCCAGGCCAGCAGGGGCGGCTCCTGCAAGGCGCGCCCGTAGGAGAAGGACAGCCGCCAGGGCAACGGGGCGAGCCGGTTCATGGCATCGAGATTGGCGGTGGCCTCGGTGGGCGTTTGGCCGCCGGACAGGAAGAAGATGCCCGGCACCGCCGCGGGCACCGTGCGCTTGAGCACCTGCACGGTCTGCATGGCAACCTCGGCCGGCGCCGCGTGCCCGGCCTCCTTGCCGGGGAGCACCATGCTGGGCTTCAGCAGCATGTGTTCGAGCACTACCGCATGCCGGTGCAAGGCGTGAAAGACTTCATGCAGCACGGCCTCGGTGACCTCGGCGCAACGCGCCATGGCGTGCGCGCCATCCATCAGCACCTCGGGCTCGACGATAGGCACTACGCCCGTTTCCTGGCAGATCGCGGCATAACGCGCCAGCGCCTGCGCATTGGCCTGGATGGCAAGCCGGCCAGGCAGTTTGTCGGACACGTTGTACACCGCGCGCCACTTGGCAAAGCGCGCGCCTTGCTGGCGATAGGCGGCAAGCCGCTTGGCCAGCCCGTCGAGGCCCTCGGTGATCTCGTCGCCGGGAGCGTGGGCGAGCGCGAGCTTGCCCTTGTCCACCTTGATGCCGGGCACGATGCCATGGCGCGCAGCCAGTTCTGGCAGCGGCGTGCCATCGTCGGCGCACTGGCCTAGCGTTTCCTCGTACAGGATCACGCCGCTGATGCATTCACCAAGACCTGGTGTCGACAGGAGCAGGCTGCGCCACGCCCGGCGGCTTTCCTCGCTCGATGCCACGCCGATGCGCTCGAACCGCTTGGCGATCGTCGCCCCGCTCTCGTCGGCGGCCAGCAGGCCTTTGCCCGCTTGAACCAGGGCATCCACGGTGGCTTGCAGTTCGCTTCGTGTGTCCATGATGCGGCTCCGTGAAGGTGGCATGGGAACAAGCATTGACGCATAAGCGCGCTCGCGCAAGCGAGCCGGGGGGCGTGGCCAGTGCTGATGGTGGCCAACCGAACACTTCGCGCAGCTTGCCCTTGCCCTTGCCCTTGCCCTGCTCGGGCGTGGTGCGCAGGGCGTAGTCAGGCCCGAGGCATCTGCGCCGCCTTGGACAGCACACAGACGGGCACCGGGTCATCGCGGCCTCGCAGGCGTGCGGCAAGCTGCGGCAGGCCCGCGGCCGAAACGCCGGCTTGCTGGAAGACCTGTTCCGAGACGATCGCCTCGCAAGCCATCTCCTTTGTCAACTGCTCGAGTCTCGAGGCCACATTCAACGGGTCACCAATTGCCGTGAACGTAACGTGGTCGCGGAAACCAATCTCGCCCATGATGGCCCGGCCGCAATGCAAGCCGATGCCAAAGCGGATTGGCGTCTGCAACTGCTGCTTGAGCGCAGCGTTGAGTTCCTCAATATTGGCTGCAACCAGCGGCACTGCGCTGAGCGCCTGGCGACAGGCCTCGGCTGGCTCGCAGCGCAAGCCAAAGATCGCGAGCACCGCGTCTCCCAGGAACTGGTTTGGCAGACCGCCTGCCTGAACCACCGCGGCACAGACCGCACTGAGGAAGCGGCTGACCATGAACAGGCTGTCGAACGGCAATTGTGCCGCCGCAAGCTTTGTGGAATCCCGCATATCCACGAACATGAACGCCGCGAACCGCTCTTGCGGCATGACGTCCCGCTGGCGCCGCTGCAGGAAGGCCGCCGATGCGGCCGGCGGCACCAGCGGCCACACGGACAGATCATGGGTCGGCCGCAACTGGCAGGCGAGGCGCACTGTCCGCGAATCCGCTCCCAGCCGCTCCAGAACGCGCCGCTCGGCCTCCGCCGGCGCGGGCAGCGGCACAGCACTGAGCACACGCACCCGGCACAATGTGCATCGGGCACGGCCACCGCAGGTGCTGGCATGGGGCACGCCGGCCATGCGGCTAGCCTCCAGCACCGAGAATCCGAGCGGCGCGAATACCTTTCGCCCGTCCGGATACAGAACACAGAGCCGCCCGGCCCGGCGCTCTCGCGCCGTGCGCACCAGGCGCGCTGCAAGCACCAGCAGCAGCGCGCCACCATCGAAGAGCAAAAAGTCGTTGCGCAGCTCGGCGAGCCAGAGGTTTTGCAACCCCGTTCCGATGATCGTGGTCCGGGTCGCCGCGGCGCGCCAGACGGGATCCTGCGCGAGCGCGATCACTTCCCGTCCGCCCTGCAAGAAACCTAGCAGCGCGAGCACCGGGATCAGCACGGCGACGCTCAGCAGCACGCTGCGCCACGCCCCGAACCATGGTTTCAAGCGCAACCAGAACCAGATGCCGTAACACCCATGCAGCCAGGCGACCACCAATAGCATCAGCTGCACGCGGCCGAAGAACGGTGAATCGATCCAGAACGAGTACAGCAACTGCGCGTAGCCCTTGTTCAGGCCGAACTCGGCGAAGGCGACCCGCGTATTCACAACATGGTTGGCTAGCAGCGGCGGTATGCACAAGCCGAGGACGAGTTGCGCTACCTCACCCGGGGTCCAATGCAACGAGCGCCGTTCGTACAGAGCCCACAGACCCAGGACGAAATGCGTCACCAGCGCGCTGTACAGCACGGCCGTTCCAAGCCATCCCTGCCAGATGAACTTCTGCACGAGCAGACCACGCTCCAGCCAGGCGAGCGAGATATTCCCCAGCGAGTGGTTCAGCAGGTGCGTACCAACATAGGTAAACAGCACCAGTCCTGTGGTCAGACGGACCGATCGCACACCCGCCGGCCACCACCTTTGAAGATAGGGAACGTGTGACATGCTCTACTCTACCCTCCACGCCTGTCGATGCGCCAGCGCTTGCCACCAAGCGCCAGCACTGCCGAGCAGCACGCTAGGTTAGCATCACTTCCAATGGGTAGTGCAGGCGCCTGAGGCGCCTTGGATTCAGGTTCATCCGACGTTCGTGTGGGTCGATGCATCGCCGGGCTAAATCCAGCGCTGCCGTAGCTCCCCTCTCCCATTTCATGGGAGAGGGGAGCAAAACAGCGTTTTTCTTCCCGCCACTTGCACCCGCGTGCAGTACGCATACGACAGTCCGAAGAACCTCCATTTAAGCCGCCTGTGGATCTGGCAGCGTCTTAGCTGTGCGCGCCGTCGGTGAACGGATCGCGCCGATCCGTGATTTTTGCGCCGTCGGAATAAACGTCGAACTTGCCTGCTTTCGCGCCATCCGTGTAGGGATCGCGCGGCCCGACAGTATGGGTGCTGCTGTCAGAAGTTGGGGGGGTGCTGGACGACTGGGCCATGGCAGCGAAGGAAGTCAATGCCGCGACAGCGGCCAAGATCAGGATTTTCATGACGAGCTCCAAATACAGTAGGGATAGCTTCCAAAGCGCATCTCCGTGAAGGCTACGCTTGGGCACGTAACTCGCTTCCGGTTTCCGGGGGTATCGATCAATCCCGAGAACTCGTTCGCCGTGCATTTGTAGAACCGCGCAGCCACCCGTTTTATTCCGGCACAAGCTATGGATGCGGCCAGCGGCCAAGGGAAATTCCTGTGCCTCGGTTCATGTTCCTTTGTCCTCTTATCCCTGATGCCGCGGATGCGTTTTTTCCGCGAAGGAAATTGGGGAATAAGCAGACCGGCTCCGCGGTTTACCCATGCAGAGCGTCCTGCTGCGCAGTCGGGTCGACCGCGGGCATCGCTCGCTCGGACAACCAAGGAGTACTGACATGAAATCGAACTCGCTGAATCGGCTTTTTGCGCTGCCCATGCGCGGCTCGCTCATCGTGAGCACTGCGTTGATGGCAACTTCCGTTTGTGTCTATGCGCAAACGCCGCCGGCACCCGCCACGCATCAAATCACTCGCGCGCAAGTGCGACATGAACTCGAGGAACTGGAGTCGGTCGGCTACAACCCATCCCAAGGCGACAATGGTGACTATCCCGCCGACATTCAAGCAGCGGAGCAAAGGCTGGAAGCCAAACATCAAGCGCAAAGGAATGCGCTGATGGGTGGAAACCAGGCAGCACAGGCCGGTGACAACCAGACCGCACAGACGAAGCCCGCGCCTTGATTGCGGGCGCAGGCCGCACACGGCATCTCGAAAAAGGATACGGCTGGCAGAGCAGTTGAACGACCTTTTTGTGGCGTACCAATCCAGATCGGATGGGATCATGAATCGCGACCAGTTCAAGTTTTGGAACGCCGTTGGGATCATTACCATCGGCCTTCTCTTTTACTACCTCTTGGTCAACTAGTGCCCGCTGAAGCTGGTTTGAGGATCGTTCCGGGCGCGCTATGCCTGAGCCGCAGCGCCAGCGTGAGACCGCGCCCGGCAAGATCCAGCGACCAGATTCCGAGCGCATGATTGGCCAGGTGGAGAAAGAGGTAGATCAGCAGTCATCCGCTTGCGACGCATGGGCGGCTCGCCGGTGGTGCTGGTCTGGCAGCCCGAGACGTCGACGGCTGCAGGCGGCATACCGATCACATGATCGGCGCTTGCCATGCGGAATCAACACGGGATCCATTTCAGGTCGCGGTTCCGGGAATAAAAATGGCATGCCGGCGGTCTTGCTGTTAACTCACTGCCGGTCACGGATTGCGGTTACAGCAGACACTTCAAAATGGCCGATCCAGACACCGCGCAGCGCTTCGAGACGCTTTTATTGCCGCATATGAACTCGGCCTTCAATGTTGCGCGATGGTTGACGCATAACGACCAGGATGCCCAGGACGTGGTGCAGGAGGCGTACCTGCGCGCATTCCGGTTCTTTGGCGGATTCCGCGGCGAGGATGCCCGTGCATGGCTATTGAGCATTGTGCGCAACACCTTCTACACCTGGCATCAGCAGAACCGGGGGCATGCAGCGCAGACCATGATGTTCGAAGAAGAAATGCATAGCCTTGAGACGAGTGTCGCCGACCATGACGACAGTCCTGAAGCCATGCTCATACGCAGCCAGAGCCAGAAGCGGGTGCACAAGGCGTTGCTGGGCTTGCGGCTGGAATACCGGGAGGTTGTCGTGCTGCGGGAGCTGGAAGACTTGTCGTACAAGGAAATCGCCGCCATCGTGGGCATCCCGATCGGCACGGTGATGTCTCGCCTGGGCCGAGGCCGCCAGCAACTCGCGGCGCTGCTCGCCCCGACGGATCAGGAGGCGTGATGGATCACAAACAGGCGTTTGAATTACTGCCGGGCTATCTCGACCAGGAGTTGAGCCTGTCCGAAGCGCTCGAATTCGAGCGTCATCTTGCTGACTGCGAGCAGTGCCAACAGGTCTATGCACAACACCGCCAGGTGAGTGCGCAGCTGCGGCAGGCGGAATTGCGCGTAGCGGCGCCGCAGGAACTGGTGAAACGCATCAAGGCTGCGCTGCCGGTGCGCCGCACGCTCTGGCAGCGGCTGGGTGAGCGATTCGGTCAGTGGAGCGGCGGTGGGTCGCTGGCCTGGGCGCCGGCTGGCGCGATGTTGATGAGTGTGGTCGCGTTGACCTGGAGCGTGGGGCTGTACCTCTCGGTGCCGTCGAGCGAGACGCGCCTGACCCAGGAACTCGTGGATAACCATATTCGCTCGCTGCAGGTCAGTCACCTCTCCGATGTGATTTCAACCGACCGGCATACGGTCAAGCCGTGGTTTGACGGCAAGCTGGACTTTGCGCCGCCTGTGGTCGATCTTGTGCAGCAGGGGTATCCGCTGGTCGGCGGGCGGCTGGATTACCTGAAGGGACGGGCGGTAGCCGTGATGGTCTATCGCTACAAGCTGCACCCGATCAATCTTTATGTGTGGCCGGGCAACGACGCGGGCGCCACGCCTCGCATCTACGCGCAGCAGGGCTATCACCTCGCCCACTGGAGTGCCGCGGGGATGAATTACTGGGCGATTACCGATGCCGGCGAAGCTGAGCTGAATGGCTTCATCACGGACCTGCGTGCGCATCCTGCTTCCTAGCCGCCGCAGCGCGGTACACATCGCGGAATAAAACGGATGGCACGGCGGTTTACCTGGAGAACCCAATCGGGAGGTCCGTCGGATGGTCCGGTGAGCCACCTCTCGAACTTTCCTTGCGAGGGCAATATGTCGTCAGATCTTCCGTCCAACCCGTCGCGCCGCGGCGCGTTGAAGTGTCTCGCTTTCGGTGGCGCGGGCACCGTCTTTGTCTTGGCAGGCGGCGTTCTCGCGCCCGTGGAACTGGGCCTTGCCGCCTCCGGGAAAGGCCCGTCATCTGCCGCGGGCATTCCTCTTTTCCTGCAGATCAGCGACACGCATATTGGCTTCAATAAGGAAGCCAATCCCGACGTCGCGGGCACGCTCAGGCAGACCATTGACTTCGTCAATGCCATGCCGGTCAAGCCGGCGCTGACGATCCACACGGGCGACATTACGCATCTTTCAAAGGCAGAAGAGTTCGACCACGCGGCCCAATTGATGTCGGGGCTGAATATCACCGAGTTGCATACCGTGCCCGGCGAGCATGACGTGACCGATGGGCCTGGAACGGAATACTTCAAGCGTTTCGGTCAAGCCTCCGGCAACAAGGGCTACTACAGCTTCGACCACAGCGGCGTCCACTTTATCGGCCTGGTCAACGTGATGCATTTCAAGCCAAACGGTTTGGGGGGCTTGGGCGACGACCAACTCGCCTGGCTGAAAGCGGATCTGCGGGGCCGCTCGTCCAGCACGCCGATCGTCGTCTTTGCACACATGCCAATGTGGACGATCTACCAACCATGGGGTTGGGGCACCGGCGACGCCGGCGAGGCCATGAGCTATCTGACGCGCTTCGGTTCGGTCACGGTCTTGAACGGCCATATCCACCAGATCGTGTCGAAGGTGGAAGGCAATATCACCTTCCATACGGCGCGCTCGACGGCCTATCCGCAACCGACGGCAGGCAATGGGCCCGGTCCCATGCCGCTGACGGTACCGGGCGATCAGCTTCCCAGGATGCTTGGCGTGACCAGCATCAAGATCATGCGCCACCCGCTCGCAGCGACACTCGCCGACACCACGCTCGCCTGACTTTCCAGGCACCGCTCACCAACCAGGACCCAGATCATGCTAACAACCATCCTTCGCCGCGCCTTCGTCGTCCCCCTCGGGGTCGGGATACTCATGGCGGCATTGACTTGCGAGTTCTCCTTCGCGCAAGCGCAGGAGAACCATGTCGTCGTTGTGAAGAATTTCATGTTCTCGCCGATGTCGCTCACGATCAAAGCTGGCTCGACCGTGACCTGGAAGAACCTCGATGGCGAACCGCACACGGTTGTCAACGACGCCGGCCTGTTCCGCTCCAGCGCGCTCGATCAGAACGACACCTACAAGTTCAAGTTCGACAAGCCGGGGGTCTACAAGATCTTCTGCGGCATCCACCCGAACATGATGGCGACAATCACCGTCCAGTAGGGGCCGACGAGCCCGCCGTCCAGCCTCCGCTCGCCGAATGGCCCGTGAGCGGAGGCGGCCATCCAGCTCGTTGAGCTCGCGGTTGGCGATCGTCGCTTCCGTGGCCATCGCGAACGTTGTCCACACGAAACAAATGTAAGCTTCTGTAAATGCCATGCGCCGCGGCCCTGTTTTGATAACAGAAGCGCCCTTGCGCTTTGGTACGATCGCGCTCTTTCCGCCAGCGCCCCGCCACCGTGATTCGCCGATATGCATCGTTGTTTTGTGAGCATTGCGCACGGTGGCTCGCCCGTGTCCAACCGCTGGCCGCCGCCGGCAGCACGATCACCAGACTCGCGCTCAACGGCGCGCTGCGCCGCCTGCGCCACCCGACGCGACGCGGCGTCGCGCTGACGCTCGCTGCATTGCCGGCGCTCTTCCTGCTATACGTGCTTGCGCTCGTGCCGTTGACGCCGGGCATCGGCGACATCCGCAAAGCCCGCGTTGACCGGCCAGCGCTGATCGTGTCGGCCGACGGCAAACTGCTCGATGCGTTCAAACCGGTCAATCGCGAGTGGGTGTCGCTCAGGCAAGTCTCGCCGCACATGGTGGATGCATTGATCGCGACCGAAGACCGCCGCTTCTACGAGCATCATGGCATCGACTGGAAACGTACCGCGTCGGCCGCGCTGCATACGTTCTCCGGCGACCGGCAAGGTGGCTCGACGATCACGCAGCAGCTCGCGCGCAACCTGTATCCCGACGAGATCGGCCGCGCGCCGACCCTCACGCGCAAGCTCAGGGAAGCGATCACGGCATTCAAGATCGAAGCCGTGTACAGCAAGGATCAGATCCTGGAGACGTACCTGAACACGGTGCCATTCTTGTACAACGCCTACGGCGTGGAAATGGCCGCACGCACCTACTTCGGCAAATCGGCCAATCAGCTCGACATTCTTGAAAGCGCGACGCTCGTCGGCATGCTGAAGGCCAACAGCACCTACAACCCTGTGCTCAACCCCGAGCGCGCGCTGCAGCGGCGAAACACGGTGCTCGGGCAGATGAACAAATACGGGAAGCTCAAGCCCGATGCCTACACTGCATTGAAGCGGCAACCGCTCAACATCGATTTCGAGTTGCAGACCGCGCAACCGGGCGCCGCGCCGCATTTTTCGGCGCAATTGCGCAAGTGGCTGATCGCATGGGCCGATCGCAACGGCTACAACATCTATGCCGACGGGCTGGTCGTGCGCACGACCATCGATTCACGCCTGCAGGCCATGGCGACGCAGGCGTTGGACTGGCAGACGAACCAGTTGCAATGGATCGCGAACGGCGCATGGAACGAACACACAGGCTGCTGGCCGGGCAACGACCTGTTCCGGACGTTCATCCGGCAGTCGCCCGACTACCGCGCCGCACGCGATGCGGGTCAATCGGATGAGGCCGCGCTCAGGAAGCTCGCCACGAACCCCACGTTCGTGCGCGCGCTCTGCCGGAGCAAGACGCAGATCCAGGCGGGTTTTGTCGCGATCGACCCGCGCAACGGAGATATCAAGGCATGGGTTGGCAGCCGCGACTTCCGTGACGAGCCGTTCGATCACGTGCAGCAGGCCCGGCGTCAGCCGGGTTCGACGTTCAAGCCGTTCGTCTACGGCGCGGCCTTCGCGGACGGTGCGCGGCCGAGCGATACGATCGTGGACCGTAACGTCGCCATTGCGCTGACCGGGAATGCGATCTGGCGGCCTACCGACGCGGAGCCGCCCACCGGCCGGCCGATGACGCTGCGCGACGCGCTAGTGTATTCGCGCAACCGCGTCACCGCACAGCTCATGCAAAAGGAAGGCCCCGAGAAGGTCGCACGGCTCGCGCACGCAATGGGTGTGCGCGCGAGTCCGCTCGAAGCGGTGCCGTCGCTCGCGCTCGGCACAAGCCCGGTCACGCTCAGGGAAATGGTCTCGGCGTACAGCACGATCGCGAACCGTGGCGCCTATATCGAACCGCGCATGGTCACGCGCATCGAGGATCACGACGGCAAGGTGCTCGCCGAATTCGCGAGCGCATTGCCAGAGCAGGCACTGCCCGCCGGCGCGGCGCAAACGCTCGTCGACGTGATGCGCGACGTCGTTAGCCGGGGCACCGGCGCGGCGATCCGGGCGCGCTTCGGGATTCGCGCCGACGTGGCCGGCAAGACAGGCACGACACAGGACAACACGGATAGCTGGTTCATCCTGATGCATCCGCAACTGGTCGCGGGCGCGTGGGTGGGTTTCGACGATGGACGTGTGACGCTCGGCAACTACTGGGGCGAAGGCGCGCACAGCGCCCTACCGATGGTGGGCGCGTTCTACGACATGGCGCTGCGCGCGCGAGTGATCGATCCGGATGTGCGGCTCGGCCCCGAAACCCGGCCTCCGCGCACGGTCCATGAGCGGCGGCATCGACACTTCCTCTTCTGGACGTTCTGACGTCGTCGCTGGCGCACGCGTCATTCGCCGCCTCCGCCGACTACCCGCTCGGCAACCCGATCGCGGTGAGGGGCTTCACGAGCGGGAAGCGGTGCATGCGCACTAGCCGCGCCAACCTTGCGCGGCGCCCTACATCATCCGGTGCGCGAAATGCCCGCGCCGAGCTTCGGTCATGAGGGCGGCGAACTGCTCGGTGCTCATATGCACCAGTTCCTCATGGTCGCCCGCCTCGAAGTAGACGTCGGGATGCGTCAGCAGGCTGTCGTCGAGCCAGGTCAGCGTGCCGTACGCCATGCCGACCGGCGGGAGCGCGCCGATTTCGCAGTCCCTGAACACTTCGCGCACGCCATCCCCATGCGCCAGCGACAGCTTGCGGCCGGTTTGTTCGCAGATATCCAACAGTTTCAGCTGGTGGGTGGAAGGGATCACCGCTGCGAGATAGCCTCGGTTGTCCTCCAGCAGGACAGTTCGGGCGAGCCGGTCTCCGGGGACATACGCAGTCTGCGCCGTTGCCAGGCCACTTGGGCGAGGAACGGTTTCAAACCGGCTCTGCTTCTTGCTCAGGCATCTTGCCAGCGTGGTAGCCATGGTCATGATTGCAACCTCCGAGCGCTGATCGCTGCAGTTGCTTACGTATCGGAACTATAGGTCAAGCACCGGGCGACAATCGGTGGGGCTAACCCCAGCACGGTTGCGGGTGACCAATAGCGATGCGCTATTGAGGCAATTGCAAACCTCTCATTTGGTTGCCGAGCGCTTTCAACTATATTTTGTGTGCGGCAGGCCTGCCGACGCAGGTCCCGAGTGGAAGCATTGACGCGGAAATACTAGAACTCACACTAGAACTCACGTTTGGTACGCCTCCGAAGGAGAGAGCATGTCTAACGAAAAGTGCCCCTTCAACCACGCCGCCGGTGACGGCACCACCAACCGGGACTGGTGGCCGAAACAGTTGCGGCTCGAGTTGCTCAGCCAGCACTCCGACAAGTCCAATCCATTGGACAAGAGCTTTAACTATGCCGAGGCGTTCAAGAGCCTCGACCTCGCCGCAGTCAAGAAAGACCTCGCGGCGCTGATGACTGACTCGCAGGACTGGTGGCCGGCGGACTTCGGCCATTACGGTGGTTTGTTTATCCGTATGGCCTGGCACAGCGCCGGCACATACCGCATCGGTGACGGCCGTGGCGGTGGTGGCCGGGGCCAGCAGCGTTTCGCACCGCTCAACAGCTGGCCGGACAATGTCAGCCTGGACAAGGCTCGCCGGCTGCTCTGGCCCATCAAGCAGAAATATGGCCAGAAGATTTCCTGGGGCGACCTGATGATCCTCGCCGGTAACGTTGCCCTTGAAACCATGGGCTTCAAGACATTCGGCTTTGCTGGCGGCCGTGAAGACACCTGGGAACCGGACCAGGACGTGTATTGGGGGAATGAGAAGACCTGGCTGGGCGGCGACGTACGCTACGGCAAGGGCGCCGCCGGCAAGGACGGCAACGAAGGTGTGATTGTGGCCGACGAGGAATTGCACGGTGGTGAAGTCAGCCGTACCGACCCCGGCCGCAACCTCGAGAATCCCCTGGGTGCCGTGCAGATGGGCCTGATCTACGTGAATCCGGAAGGCCCCGATGGCAATCCGGACCCGCTCGCCGCGGCGTACGACATCCGGGATACGTTCGGCCGCATGGCCATGGACGATGAGGAGACCGTCGCGCTGATTGCCGGCGGCCACACCTTCGGCAAGACGCACGGTGCCGGTCCCGCTGATCACGTAGGCCCCGCGCCCGAAGCCGCCGACCTTGAAAACCAGGGTCTGGGATGGAAGAGCAGCTTCGGCACAGGCAAGGGTGCGGATTCGATCACCAGCGGCCTGGAAGTCACCTGGACGACCGCGCCGACGAAGTGGGACAGTGGCTTCTTCGAAAACCTGTTCGGCTATGAATACGAGCTGACCAAGAGCCCTGCCGGAGCCAACCAGTGGGTGGCCAAGAATGCCGGCGAAACGGTTCCGCACGCTCACGATCCGTCGAAGAAGCTCAAGCCGACCATGCTGACCACGGACCTGTCGCTGCGCTTTGACCCCATCTACGAGAAAATCTCGCGGCGCTTCATGGCGAACCCTGAGGAATTTGCTGATGCCTTCGCCCGTGCCTGGTTCAAACTAACCCACCGGGACATGGGACCGCGCGCCCGCTACCTCGGCCCGGAAGTCCCGGCCGAAGAGTTGCTCTGGCAAGATCCCATTCCGGCGCCGGACCATCCGCTGGTCAATGACCAGGACGTGGCGGCGCTCAAGCAGAGGATCCTGGCATCGGGGCTGTCGGTCTCGGAACTGGTGAAGACTGCCTGGGCATCGGCATCGACGTTTCGCGGTTCGGACAAGCGCGGCGGCGCCAACGGCGCGCGCATTCGCCTGGCTCCGCAGAAGGACTGGGCGGCCAATGAGCCGGATCAGCTGGGCAAGCTACTGAAGACCCTCGAAGGTATCCAGAGCGAGTTCAACGGTGCCCAGTCCGGTGGCAAGAAGATCTCGATGGCCGATCTGATCGTGCTGGCGGGCGGCGCCGGTATCGAGAAGGCAGCGGAGAAGGCTGGGCAGAGGCTGACCGTACCATTCTCGCCGGGCCGCATGGACGCTTCGCAGGAAAAGACCGACGTGCAATCGGTTGGCGCCCTCGAACCCACGGCCGATGCCTTCCGCAACTACCTCAACCCGAGCGTTCGTGTTCCGGCAGAAGCGATGATGCTGGACAAGGCGCAGTTGCTGACTCTGACCGCGCCCGAAATGACGGTGTTGATCGGCGGCCTGCGTGTGCTGAATGTCCATACAGGGAACGATGCGCACGGCGTCTTCACCGACCGCCCGGAAACGCTGACCAACGACTTCTTTCGCAACCTGCTCGACATGGGCGTGGAATGGAAGGCGCTCACCCGGGATGTGTTCGAGGGACGTGACCGTAAGACGGGGCAGGTCAAGTGGACCGGATCGCGAGTGGATCTGGTGTTCGGCTCACACTCTCAACTCCGGGCCCTGAGCGAAGTCTACGCAAGCGAGGACGGGGCGGATAAGTTCGTCAAGGACTTCGTCGCTGCCTGGGTCAAGGTGATGAACCTCGACCGCTTCGATCTGCGTACATAGCGTTAAGTCAGGGGCAAATAAGGGGCAAACAAGGGGCAAACAAGGGCGCCGGACCACGTTCGGCGCCCGTCCGGGCCGATTGATCGTGGTAGAGTCGATCATCACTCTCTATCGCGTAGCCTTATGTCGCCACCCGTTGAACGTGGATCCGCCGATTCGTCAGACCATCAACAGGGCATGGAAAGCGCCGCTGATGCGCACAGTGTGACCATGCGGATTCCGGCAATTGTTCCAGCGCAAACCGCGCTGGTGGTCATGCATTATCAGACCGACATCCTGGCGTTGTTTCCATCGGTCGCGCCCACCTTGCTCTCCAATACGCGCAAGCTGTGTGACGCCGCGCGAGCCAAGGGCGTCAGCATCTATTTCGCCAAGATCCACTTTGGTCCAGGCTATCCGGAAGTCAGTCCGTTGAACAGGAACGGACAGGGAATCAAGCAACTTGGTCTATTCGTCGACGACCAGATCTCACCGGAACTCGGCCAACAGGCCACGGAACCGCTCATCATCGCGCATCGTGCCAGCGTGTTCTTTGGTACCGACCTGCAGGTGCGGCTTTCCGCCCAGGGCATCGACACCCTGCTCATGGTGGGCATTGCGTCGACCGGTGTGGTGCTGTCGTCGGTCGCGTACGCGAGCGATGCGGACTTCCGTTTATTCACGGTCAAGGATTGCTGCTACGACCCGGATCAGGTCGTGCACGATCATCTTTTTTCAACGGCGTTCGATTCGCGCACAACGGTGCTCTCGCTCGCTGATGCCTTGCTGCTGCTTGCCTAGCTTTTGCCGGGATTTCTGTCGCTTCGACTTGAATACCGCGTAGTGGGCGCGACAAGCGCTGCGTTTGCGGGCTATCCCGCCAGGACAATTCTCGCCAATACAAGTCGTCTTATGACGTCCTTGCGTCGGTCGTAGTGGAAACGCCGCAACCCAAAACCGTGCTCGATCGACCCGACTCAGCTCCGAACTTCCGTGGTCGAACCCGTCTCCGACATTCCTCATTGAGCGCGGAATGTCCGCTATCCGCAGTTGAACCGTCGGATCACGCCGGGGAAAACTCAAAGATCGCGAAAAAACTCAATCAATGCGGAGTTGACCAAATCCGGTGCCTCTTGTTGTAGCCAGTGCCCTGCTCGCGGAATCACTTGGGAGAGGCGTAGGTTTGGCACGAGCTGGGGCATGGCGCCGATGACCTCGTGCATGCCTGGAATTGCCAGACCTGTGTCGCGCTCGCCGACAAGGTAAAGCGCCGGGACCTCGACGCGCAGGCCCTCGAAAGCGGCTTGCACTTCCCAGTTGCGGTCGAGGTTGCGATAGTAGTTCAATCCGCCGCGAAAGCCAGAAACGCTGAATGCCTGAACAAATTTGTCCAGGTCGGCGGGGGCGAGCCACGCGGGCAACGAGGACGGATCATTCAGAGAGTCAAGGAGCCCGCCACTCCGTAACAGAAGTCCAAAGGGATTAGGTGTATTCGCGTCGCGGACACCTACATCGCCCGATGCAGAGAAATAGATCTTGCGCAATGTGGCCGCAACGTCATGCTCAAGTTCTGTTTCGGCCAACCCTGGTTGGGAAAAGTAATGTGTGTAGAACCACGCCTGGTCGGTCTGTGGAAAAAGCCGACTCGGCGCCATCGGCGCGCGGCCCATCATTGGCACCCCGAGCGCAGCGACCGCGCGAAATCGGTCGGGCCGAAGCATCGCGGCATACCAGGCAATGGTTGCGCCCCAATCATTTCCCACGATAACTGCGTCGCGTTCTCCAAGCACATCAACGAGCGCAACCAGGTCAGCGACAACGTCCAAGGTTGTGTACTGTCCGATCATCGCTGGACATTCGCTTGATCCGTAGCCACGCAAATCTGGGGCAACTGCGTGGAAGCCGGCGCGCGCAAGTGCCCCCAACTGGTGGCGCCAGGCATGCGAGGTCTCGGGAAAGCCGTGACAAAGCAACACTAACGGACCATCGCCCTGCTCAGCGACGTGCAGGCGGATGCCGTTGGTTTCAATATAGGTTTGACGGTATGCACTCATGCTTGCTCGAAGAGACAGTTTTACACAAGAAGCTCGGTATATCGTAACATCTAAAGTTACTCATTTCCACATTTTCAAAGTTATGCAACGTGATACCCGGCTGGCTCGACTTCTGCACGTACTCATCCACATGCATCTTCGCGGCGGCGCGACCACTTCGGAGACGATCGCGCAGATGCTGCATACGAACCCCGTTGTTGTTCGCCGCACAATGGCTGCGCTACGCGAAGCTGGATATGCAAGGTCTACAGGCGGTCCAGGCGGAGGTTGGGCACTCGCATGTGACCTCAACGCTCTTACGGTGAGAGACGTTTACGTGGCCATCGCGCACACCGCATTGTTCGCGGTCGGCCCGGCTGACGACAATCGCGATTGCCCGGTAGAGGCGGCGGTAAATCGGCACATCAATGAGGCCTTGCGTTCAGCAGAAAATGCGTTGCTTCAACTGTTTGGCGAAAAGCGACTCTCACAGATCGCGCACGACGTGACCTCGTCAAAGTCGGGCAAGACGGTCACCTAATTCGGGGACCATGGAATGGGTATTAATGGAGGCAAGTCGCGCGGGCTTGCTTGACAACGACTTCTCGGACGAACGAGTGTCAGCTTCCATACTGCAAGCAGCCGTTGATTTGAGCGCTGTCAATGCCCCTTCCTGGCCGGGAAGGGACCTCGGTCTCTTCCCGACCCGATTCGCCCCCCGGCTTGCCGAAAGCGGCCGTTCGAATCCGAAGCGGCGGATTGGGTTATCAGAGCTTGTGGCGGTGATAATGTTGGTCGGCACCGTCTCCTGAGAGACTCAATGTGATCTCGCACACTTTTCTCGGCATTAACGACTTCGATCGCGCGTTCGAGTTTTATTCGGCTTTGATGCAGGAACTGGGACATCGCCTCAAATTCTGCGAACGCGACAGGCCATGGGCAGGATGGATGGCAACGGACGCACCGCGGCCGCTGTTCCTTATTGGCAAGCCATATGACGGCAATGCCGCGCGAGGTGGAAATGGCCAGATGGTGGCGCTGCTTGCGCGTGACCGGCAGACGGTTGATCGGGCATACGCCTGCGCGCTCGCAAACGGAGCGCATTGCGAAGGGCCTCCTGGCCTGAGAGTCCAGTATCACCCTCACTACTACGGCGCATACTTCCGGGATGCCGACGCAAACAAGCTCTGCGTATGCTGTCACGACCCGGTATCGGATTAGCGTTGTCGATTTAGCACTGCGGCCTGCCTCCGGGCCATGGGGGACGTCTCTTGATGGCCGGCTCCAGTCCACGGAGGGGGCGGAACGGCGGTCGTTTCCTACCTACCCATCTCTGCCGTTCGATCCAGCGAAACAAAGCGGCTAAAAAGGTGAGTCCGGGAACGATCTCGACGCCGAAGTTCGTATCAGTCTCGAGGCGCTCGATGGCAACCTTCACGCTGAATCCTGCGAAGCTCACCCCTGCCCTTTGTCTCACCATTGCAGGCGATGACCTTCTACTGCGCGGCAGGCTGCTCCCGCATACGACGGGCTTCGTCGCGCAGGAACTGCTGGTAATCGTCCAGATCCCCGTCGAAGGGCTCGACGCCGCCCTTGGTAACCAGCCAGAACTCGTCGCATACGGCGCGCAGCAAGGCCCGGTCGTGACTGACCAGCATCACCGTGCCTTCGAATTCGTTGAGCGCGATGGCTAGCGCTTCGCGTGTGGCCAGGTCGAGGTGGTTGGTAGGCTCGTCGAGCAGCAGCAGGTTGGGACGCTGCCACACGATCATGCACAACACGAGCCGCGCCTTTTCGCCGCCGCTCATCGTGCCAACCGCCTGATGGACCATGTCGCCGCTGAAGCTGAATGTGCCGAGGAAGGTGCGAAGCGATTGTTCGGTGCCACTCTGGCCGGGGGCGCGCATGTGCGCCGGCGTGTCCTTGGCAAGGCGGATCATGTGTTCCAGCGGCGTGTCGAGCGGGCGCAGCACGTCGAGTTCCTGCTGTGCGAAGTAGCCGATGTTCAGGCCTTTGCCTTCGCTGATTTCGCCGGAAATCGGCGCCAGCGCGTGCGCCACCGTCTTCACCAGCGTGGACTTGCCTTGGCCGTTGGCACCGAGAATGCCGATGCGCTGCCCGGCCAGCACGGAACGGTTGATGCCCCGCACGATGACCGTGGGCGGCGTGCCCGGCAGTGCGCCGGCCGGCGCGGGGTAGCCGAAGCTCGCGTCCAGCATGGACAACAGCGGGTTCGGGACGTTGAGGGGCTCCTTGAACTCGAAGTTGAACTCAGCATCGGCAAGCACCGGTGCGATCTTCTCCATGCGTTCAAGCGCCTTGACCCGGCTCTGCGCCTGCTTCGCCTTCGAGGCCTTGGCCTTGAAACGGTCGATGAACTTCTGCAGGTGGGCGATCTTTTCCACCTGCTTGGCCATCGCGGCCTGCTGCAACACGAGCTGCTCAGCGCGCATGTCTTCGAACTTGCTGTAGTTGCCGCCATAGCGCACGAGCTTGGCGTTGTCGACGTGCACCGTCACCTGCGTCACCGCGTCGAGGAATTCGCGGTCGTGGCTGATCATTACCAGGGTTCCTTGATAGCGCTTGAGCCAGGCTTCCAGCCAGACCAGCGCGTCGAGGTCGAGGTGATTGGTCGGCTCGTCGAGCAGCAGTAGATCGGACGGGCACATGAGCGCGCGCGCCAGCTGCAGTCGCATGCGCCAGCCGCCGGAGAAGCTGTTGACCGGCTGGCTAAGCTGCTCAGCACTGAAGCCAAGGCCCAGGATCAGCGCTTGGGCACGTGCGGGGGCATCGTGTGCACCGGCGTCGTGCAGGGCCATATAGGCGTGCGCCATGCGCATGCCGTCGTCGCTGGCCTCGGCGGCGGCTACTTCGGCCTGCGCGGCCAGCAGCCCGGTGTCACCCTCGACGACAAAGTCCGTCGCGCTCTGCTCGGTCTCCGGCATCTCCTGCGCGACCTGGCCCATCTTCCATGCAGCGGGAATCGAGAACTCGCCGCTGTCTTCGTGCAGCGTGCCGTTGAGAAGGCCGAAGAAGGATGACTTGCCGGCGCCATTGCGGCCGACAAGACCAATCTTTTCTCCGGGGGTGAAAGTGACGGACGCGCGGTCGAGTACGACATTGACGCCGCGGCGCAGCGTGACATTACGGACGGAAATCATAAGGAGCCACTTCGGAGAGGATCAGCATGATAGCCGACCGGACGCGCAGGGCTGTCGCTTTTCTGGCAGCACGCGTGAACATAGCGGTGAATGACGGCTCCTGGCCACCTGCGAATCCGCCGCTCGTCGTTCTCTACCGAGCCACACATAAAGCCTTTGCAGGTGAGCGCACTAGAAAACGTTCGATGAGCCCCCTCCCCGCGCTATGTCGCCGGATAAAAAAACGCCAACCCGTTTTGGGTTGGCGCTATGTTTTGGGCGTACTACTGGTATCAGAACTGGTTCATGGTGTTGTCTTTACCAGCCGCTTTCAGGGCTGCTTCGCCGCTGAAATACTCCTTGTGGTCGTCGCCGATGTCCGAGCCGGACATGTTCTGGTGCTTGACGCAGGCGATGCCCTGACGGATTTCCTTGCGCTGCACGCCAGCCACATAACCCAGCATGCCCTGGTCGCCGAAGTATTCCTTGGCCAGGTTGTCGGTCGACAGTGCGGCGGTGTGGTAGGTCGGCAGCGTAATCAGATGGTGGAAGATACCTGCTTCGCGCGACGAGTCGGCCTGGAAGGTCCGGATCTTTTCGTCGGCGAGCTTCGCCAGTTCGGTCTGATCGTATTCCACGTTCATCAGCTGGGTGCGCTCGTATGCCGATACATCCTTGCCCGCGGCCTTCATCGCGTCATACACCTGCTGGCGGAAATTCAGGGTCCAGTTGAACGAGGGGCTGTTGTTGTACACCAGCTTGGCGTTGGGGATGACTTTGCGAATCTCGCTGACCATGCCGCCGATCTGGGCGATATGCGGCTTTTCGGTCTCGATCCACAGCAGGTCAGCGCCGTTTTGCAGTGCGGTGACGCAATCCAGGACGCAGCGCGCTTCGCCCGTGCCGGCGCGGAACTGGAACAGGTTGCTAGGCAGGCGCTTAGGGCGCAGCAGCTTGCCGTCGCGCTTGATGATGACGTCACCATTGCCCAGTTCGTCGGCCGACAATTCTTCGCAATCGAGGAAGGAATTGTATTGATCGCCCAGGTCACCCGTCGTGTTGGTCACGGCGATCTGCTTGGTCAGGCCAGCGCCCAGCGAGTCGGTACGGGCCACGATGACGCCATCGTCCACGCCCAGTTCCAGGAAGGCGTAGCGGATGGCGCGGATCTTGGCCAGGAAGTCCTCGTGCGGCACGGTGACCTTGCCATCCTGGTGACCGCACTGCTTCTCGTCGGACACCTGGTTTTCGATCTGAATGCAGCATGCGCCCGCTTCGATGAACTGCTTGGCCAGCAGGTACGTTGCTTCGGCGTTGCCGAAACCCGCGTCGATGTCCGCGATGATGGGCACAACGTGGGTGACGTGGTTGTCGATTTTTTCCTGGATGGCGGCCTTGGCAGGTCCTTGGGCAGCATCCAGTTCGCGGAACAGGCCGCCCAGTTCACGGGCGTCGGCCTGGCGCAGGAAGGTGTACAGCTCGCGGATCAGCGCGCTGACGGAGGTTTTTTCGTGCATCGACTGGTCCGGCAGCGGGCCGAACTCGGAGCGCAGCGCGGCCACCATCCAGCCGGACAGGTAAAGGTAGCGGCGCTCGGTACTGTTGAAGTGCTTCTTGATGGAGATCATTTTCTGCTGGCCGATGAAGCCGTGCCAGCAACCCAACGACTGGGTGTACTTGGACGAGTCGGCATCATAGGCGGCCATGTCGGCGCGCATGATCTTGGCGGTGTACTTGGCAATGTCCAGGCCCGTCTTGAACTTGTTCTGGGCACGCATGCGGGCAGCATACTCGGGGTTGATGGCATTCCATGCGCTGCCGTGGTTCTCTTTCAAACCGGCAACTGCCTTGATGTCGTCTTGATACTGGGCCATGTCAAATTCCTAAGCGTGTTTGAAGAAAGGGGGGCGTGTGCCGCTACGGATCTATGAATGTCGAAGCAGGCAGCGTGGAATCATTGTATGGCGCTTCTGGTGCACTGCGGTGAAGTCTTATATAAGACATAAGAGTTGGTTTATCCTTATTTTTCAATGAGATAGGCCTTGGATTTCGCGATGCGGAACGCGTTTTCGAGGAACGAAAACAAAACACTGCGGAAACTCGGCGTGAATTCCGCAATGTGAAAAGCGCTTTCAGTGGCTAGAAGTGAAGGCAAGCCCAGATGGCTTGAGCAACGATTGTTGGGGTGATTTTGTAGACGCCTGTCGAACAAACAGGGTCATGAGGCGGTGCGCAAACGTGTGGCTATCTTCGTGCCCGCTGCGGTCATTCGATCTCGGACGAGGATCGTCGCAAACTGGCCGAACCTGGAAGTTCGTCGCCAGCCAGCGCTCGATCGACCCGACTGAGCTCCGAACTTCCGTTCTCGACTGCGGACTCAACCGGTCGTCCGTACCTCGTAACGCCGCACTAAGTCCGTGCGCCGGGCTCCTTCCCCTATGCGGACGTGCGCTGATGGCGCGCCCGCCGCGCGTCGGTGTGTTCGCGGATCATGTCGATCAGCGCGCGCAGTCCGGCCGGCACGTGGCGGCGGCCCGGATAGTACAGGCAGAGGCCGTCGAGCGGGGGCGTCCAATCGTCCAGCACGCGAACCAGCGTGCCAGCTTCCAGATCCGCGGCGACGTTCCATTCGGTCAGATACGCAAGACCGAGACCGGCACGCGCCGCCGCCAGCATCAGGCCCGGCTCGTCGAGCGTCAGCGCGCCTTTGCCATCGATACGCAACGTTTCGCCGTGCCGCTCGAACTCCCACTGATATATCGCGCCGCTCGGCATGCGTGAGCGGATGCAGCGGTGTGCGTTCAGATCGGCGGGCGTGCGCGGCGGTTTTTGCTGCGCAAAATAGGCTGGACTGCCGACCACGGCAAAGCGCTGCCTGTCCCCGAACGGCACCGCGATCATTTCCTGCGGCACCGTTTCAGTCAGCCGAATGCCAGCATCGAAGCCTTCGGCAACTATATCGATCAGGCGCCCTTCAGTGACCAGATCGAGCTTCATCTCCGGATAGCGCCGCAGGAATTCGATGAATAGCGGCATCACCTGCCTGGCCGCGCCGGTTGACGCATTGATACGCAGCGTGCCCGACGGCGTGTCACGGAAGCTGCCGGCCTGCTCGATCGCGACGCGGATCGTGGAGAGTGCAGGCGCAACGCTGTCGACGAACTGCACGCCGGCTTCCGACAATGACACGCTGCGCGTCGTGCGGTTGAAGAGCCGTACGCCGATACGCGCTTCGAGCGCCGCCACGGCATGACTGAGCGCAGACGTCGACATGCCCAGATCCGTCGCGGCCGCGCGGAAGCTGCGATGACGCGCGACGGCCAGCACCGCCTCCAGTTCGCCCAAGCCCGATGTCCTCATTATCCGATATTTTTCAATGATACATGCCGTATTGTATGACTAGTCGGGGCAATGCATCGGGTCTATCTTTAGTGATCTGGAACGTCTTCTGGGAGCAGCCATGCAGATCATCGACAAAATCTATATCGACGGCGCCTTCGTCACACCGCACGGCGACGAACTGTTCAACCTCTTCAATCCAGCGACCGAGCAGGTAATTGGCCGCGTGCGTCTCGCCGATGCGCAGGACGCGCGCGA
Organism: Cupriavidus sp. GW822-FHT02D05; assembly: GCF_058802485.1. Taxonomy (NCBI): domain Bacteria; kingdom Pseudomonadati; phylum Pseudomonadota; class Betaproteobacteria; order Burkholderiales; family Burkholderiaceae; genus Cupriavidus; species Cupriavidus sp. GW822-FHT02D05. Next base: position 103,072 of record NZ_JBXAOE010000026.1, read on the forward strand.
TGCGATCGCCGCAGCAAAGCGCGCGTTTCCCGCGTTTTCCCGCACCAGCAAGAGCGAGCGCATCGACATGCTCAAGCGCATGCACCAAGCCGTTGTCGCCAAAGAGGACGAACTGTACGAGGCGATCACGGAGGAATATGGCGCGCCCATATCGCGCGGCCGCTGGATGGCGCAGCATGCCAGCAATGTGCTGCTCGAAGCGGCGAAGGTGCTGCAGGACTATGCGTTCACGCGTCGCGCGGGTATTGCCGAGGTCGTGATGCAGCCACTAGGCGTCGCCGGTCTGATTACGCCATGGAACAGCAACGCGGGATTCATCTGCGGCAAGCTCGCCACCGCGTTGGCTGCGGGTTGCACGGCCGTCATCAAGCCAAGCGAGATGAGCGCGATCCAGACGCGCGTCGTCACCGAGGCGTTGCACGAAGCCGGCTTGCCGCCGGGCTTGTTCAACATCGTAACGGGACGCGGCGAAACGGTCGGTGCGCAGATCAGTTCCCATCCGGATGTCGCAAAGCTGTCGTTCACCGGTTCGACCGCAGTCGGCAAGACGATTCTGCGCGCGGGTGCGGAGACGTTGAAGCGCGTGACGCTCGAACTTGGCGGCAAGTCGCCGGTACTCGTGCTCGAAGACGCAAACTTCGACGAGGTGGTGCCGCTCGCGATTCAGGCCGGCTTCATGAATAGCGGCCAGGCGTGCATCGCGGGCACGCGTATTCTGGTTCCGCAGCAGCGGCTCGCGGAATTCGAAGCGCGGGTGCAGCAAGAAGTTGCGCGCACGCAGGCAGGCGATCCGCGCGATCCGCGGACGACTGTCGGCCCAATGGTCAGCCAGAAGCAGTGGGAACGCGTACAGCGCTATATCCGGATCGGCATCGACTCAGGCGCGCGTCTGATCGCGGGAGGCGAAGGCCGGCCAGATGGGATCGATGCAGGATGGTTCGTACGTCCGACGGTCTTCAGCGATGTAACCAACGACATGGCGATTGCGCGCGAAGAGATCTTCGGTCCTGTGCTGTCGATTATCGCGTACCGCGATACTGAAGATGCGGTCGCAATCGCCAACGACACCAACTTCGGCTTGCAAGCGTACGTGTTTTCGGCGGATGACCAGCGTGCGCGCGAGCTCGCACGGCGAATCGACGCGGGTCGAGTGCTAGTCAACACGCTGGCACACGAACCGGCCGCGCCATTCGGCGGATTCAAGCAATCTGGTATCGGCCGCGAGTACGGAACGTTTGGGCTCGAGGCTTTTCTCGAGCCGAAGGCCGTTCTCACTGTTTCGTGATCGCGCAACCCAAGCGCTCGTTGAAGCGACTCGCTAGGCAGCAAGGAGGACTTCCAACGTTTATGAGTACCGGAGGACGAAAGGCCGTTGCCCGGTGGAGCTGTCGCTCGAATGGCTCTGCGCAACTATGGGCAAACGTCTGAAGATGACCGGGGAGGGACCCCGGCCCGCAGTTTCCCGGTCGTCCCTTCCCGCCCCGATTGAGCCGCTCGGACAAGCTCTACGACCGTCCGTTCCGGGAGCAACATGAGACGGCCGCCGGATAACGCGTCGGCCTTCATCTCGTCGGCCATCACAGAAAGTGGCGGATCGCTGACGCGGGCCGACCATAGCGCGACCCGACGGTGTGATTCTGAAAATTTTGGGAGAGCACCCCAAACCGATGCAAACGCATCCGTTAACTTACAGCAGACACCGCGTCGACCACCCACAGAATTCGTATTCTGGAAAACAGGTCTGTCAGCCTTAGGCACGCACGCTCGACGCAGCCGATGGAAAGTCTTCACGGCGCTCCGCCCATTTCAGGATCGCATCCAGTGCCGGGCAGAGCGCTTGGCCCCAATCGGTCAGGCGGTAGTCCACCTTCGGCGGCACCTGGTGATAGACCGTGCGCGTCACAATGCCGTCCTCTTCGAGGCGGCGTAACTGCTGGGCAAGCATCTTTTGCGTGATGCCGGGGATCAGCCTCTCGAGGTCCGAAAAACGCCGCACCTGGCCACCGAAAAGGTGAAACAGGATCACCAGCTTCCAACGACCTTCCAGTAGCTTGAATGCCGCTTCGACATCGACCGCGGCGGTCGCAGGAGTGTAGGCTTTTCGGTTAGGCACGGCTTACTTACTTTTTAGTGCGTTCTTGCGATGTGGTAACTATAGCGCCATCATTGAGACATGCAAACGTGACATTCAGGAAAAGTCCGATGAACATGACCCTGCCGCCGCCGCTGGATGCCTATCTGAACGCGGAAACCACAAGCGACACTGCCTCTCTTGCGAACTGCTTCGCTGCCGACGCCGTCGTGCGCGACGAGGGCCGCACTATCGAGGGGCTCGAAGCCATCCAGGCCTGGAAGAAAGACACCAAAGCCAGATACCAGTACAACGTCGAGCCGTTGGACCTGTCCCAGGATGGCACCGCCGTCACGATGCGCGCGAGGCTCACGGGCGCCTTCCCCGGTAGCCCGGTCGAGCTGACCTACACGTTTGTCCTGGCTGGCGGCAAGATCGCGTCTCTCGAGATTCACTGATGAGCGCCGCACCCGAACTTCAGGGCCTTCGGGCGCTTGTCACAGGCGGGACCAAAGGAGTCGGTAAAGCCGTTGTCGCGCACCTTTGCAAGGCCGGCGCGAACGTCCTCGCGACAGCACGTTCGCGTCCCGATGACCTTTCCGAAGACAGGTTCATCGGTGCGGACATCACGACGGCTGAGGGCTGTAAAACCATTGTCGACGCCGTGCTCGAACGGCTCGGCGGCGTCGATATTGTCGTGCACGTGGCGGGTGGCTCATCTGCGCCGGCGGGTGGCTTCAGGGTGCTCGACGACGACGAATGGCACAAGGCATTGAACCTGAACCTGTTCCCGGCGGTGCGGATCGATCGCGCGCTGTTGCCCTTGATGGCCGAGCAGCGCTCGGGCGTCATCATCCACGTCACGTCGATCCAGCGGCAGTTACCGTTGCCGGAGGCCACGATTGCCTATGCCGCCGCCAAGGCTGCCCTGTCGAACTACAGCAAAGCCTTGTCCAGGGAAGTCAGTCCGAAAGGCGTTCGCGTCGTGCGTGTCTCCCCCGGCTGGGTCGAGACAGATGCCGCCGCGGGTCTCGTTGCTGAGATCGCCCGGCAGAACGGCATCGACATGGAAGGCGCCCGCAAGATCATCATGGATTCGCTCGGGGGCATTCCTCTCGGCCGGCCATGCTCTCCCCGAGAAGTGGCAGAACTCATTGGCTTCCTCGTCTCCGCGCGGGCCAGCGCCATCACCGGCACTGAGTACGTCATCGACGGCGGAACTGTTCCGACCGCGTAGTCTGAGCCACTTGCTCTGCCGCCCCGGCGTTGCATGTTTCTGCCGGCAGGCGGACAGCCACAGCCAGGCCTCCTCGGCGCTGCCGTATTGCATGTCCTGTTTCGTCGGGATCGAGTGGCAAGGACATTCGCAGCATCAATTGCCGTACTGTGCTTTTGGATCGACGAACGGCCGTAACGATCTTGAGGATTCAACCGGTCGATGCAACACCCTTCACTGCTCACGCAGCCATTAGTGTGTTGCGTTGACCGGTTGAATCCTCATCTTCGAAGCGGCCATTCGCACAAACTCCGCCAACGTCTCAGTGTGGCCGAACGCGGCCGTCGGATCAGGTCTTTCCCCAAAAGAGCGGCGATGAGCTTTTCTGCCTTTATGCCGGTCACATCGACATCTGAAACTCGATGCCCGCCTTGTGGAGGCGCGCAAAGATGTCCCCCACTTCGGGGTACCAAGCCTCAGGCATGTCGACCTGCAACCCTAGCCCACCGGAGCTGATGCTGCGATCCAGATAGTTTCGCTCGTCGTCGGTGATTTTTACGATTGCCAGAAACCGGATGATGTCGCTTGTGGCTTGCTCGGCCGTACCTCCCTGCGTCAATAGGTGCACGCAGTGCTTTCGGATGTAGGCAAGCGGCACCACGTGCTCGTTGTAGGTTCCTCCATTCTTCCCCTGGCCCGTCGGTACGTCGTACACGCCGCGGAGAAAATACTCGAAGCAACGCGTGTCGGAGTCCATGCCTCGAAGGCTTAGGTAGCAAGCCAGTCGGACGAAGGAGCGCTTCCTTATCGCTGCTGGATCGCTGACCAAGGTGAATGGACGTGAGGCGGACGAGCACATGATGCCCAACTCGGAAAGGTCATCGTCGTCGACCGCAGGAGCAAGACCTCGGTCACAGCAGTATTCAACTAACGCCATCGATGCCTCTAGCAACCCCATCCGCCGAGTCTGGAAACACGCATGGAGTACGAGTTTCCGAAGCTGGAGCGGCGCGACCTGCGAGGAGGGGCGCAGAAGCTTCATGATCTTCGTGTGGCCGCTATTTCCTTCCTCCCACATTTCCGAAAAATAGCGGACGGATTCGAAGACGAACCGCACGAACGAAACACGAGCCGTGGTGTCTTCGTTCTCGAACGCCTTCGTCAACCGGCGAAAGCCATCTAGGCGAGGGGTCAACACATCCTGATGTTGCAGGGCATTGAGAACTGCCTCTGTGCCTGAGTAGGGCAATTTCGGGGTGCGTTGCAGAAGGCGGGTCGAAACCCGTTGTTTGGAGAGAAGGATCGCCTTGGCGGCTTCGATTTGGTCGTGCGTGATGTTGGTCGTGGTTTGAGGATGGTGTCACGGCGAATGCCGGCCGCTAACAGCACTGAGTAGCTCCTGACCTTCCCACTGTTACAATTTTCGCCGCCTGGATTCTACATGCGACCGTCAGCGGGTCGTCCGGTGGACGACTCAAGATGGCCGGACTCTGACTTCGGCCCTCCGCCAGGGCCGGCCGTCTCAGACCGACCCAAACCAGCCGACGGGCTAGTGGCTACTGAGAGACCGGTCTTTGGTTCGCACCACGGACGTTGATGCCCGTATAAGCACTGTTAGACTGCGGACGCCTTCCCCGCGCATGTACTCAACCATTCAGGATAGTGACATGACCGAATGCGTTCTAACATTTACAAGTCAGACCGAATGGGAAAGTTGGTTAGGGCAAAACGGCAGCACTTCGACGGGAGCATGGCTGCGTCTAGCGAAAAAAGGCACCGAGCAGCGAACCGTAACCTACGAACAGGCGTTGGAAAGCGCCCTCTGCTATGGCTGGATTGATGGTCAAAAGCAGGCTGAGAGCGAGAAATACTGGTTACAGCGCTTCACCCCACGCTCCGCAAAAAGCATCTGGTCCAAACTTAACAAAGACAGGGCTGAAGCGCTGATCGCCGCAGGCAGAATGCGCCCGCCCGGCATGTGCGAAATCGAGAAAGCTAGGAAGGACGGCCGCTGGAAGGCTGCTTATACGTCGGCCAGTAACTCGATAGTGCCGGACGACCTGCAGCTGGCTTTGGACGCAAATCCGGAAGCCAAGAAGTTTTTTGCAACACTGAACAGCCGTAACCGCTATGCCATCCTGTTTCGGGTACAGAATGCCAAAAAACCAGAAACAAGGGCGCGTAAAATCGAGGAATTCGTCAACATGCTGAACCGTGGCGAAACCTTCTATCCATAGATCTTGCGCTTCTGACGGAGAATTTGCCAAACGGGGGCATGGCATATAAACCCCTAATGGCCGCTTCGCACCCAGCAGTCGTCATTCGTGAGACACGCCCGAAGGGCTGTTACTGGCCCCGTGAAGCGACCTCCGGCAGCCGTGTCGCATTCGGCTCTTGTCAACCCTCAGCGGTCGACCAACTTTCTCGACGACGGACATTCACGCAAATTTTGTGTCGCGCGTCGCGAAGCAGCCGGCAAATGGTGGCCGCGATCAACAGCACCGACCACCGACTCAAGCGTATTGCGCGAGGCCGTTGCCAAGGGACCAATTCTCTTTTGCGACCTCGACAAGGCTCACGAACACGTCCTCCGGCCGGATGCCGGGGCTCTCGCTGAGCAACTCCGCGATCCGCTGGAACAGCACTTTCTTCTGTTCCACGGTGCGGGTGTTGTTCGCGGTGATCTGGATGAACACGAGATCGTCACTCCGGGCGATGCCATGATAGGACGCGCCGTAACGGAAGTTCGCGGCGTCATGCTCCGTGATGGTCAGGAACTGGTCGCCCTCGGGCACGTTGAACGTTTCGTGCAGCGCGCGATACAGGTTGTCGAAGATCGCCTGGCGAGAGGCTTGCGGCTGATCGCGCGCTCGCTGGATTTGCCGGGGTCCGGCAGCGTCTCGTCATTGGTATCAGTGACCATGTTGCGGGACCGGAGCTGCCCGCGCTGATCGCGCGCATGAACGCGCAAAGCCCGCAACTGCTGATCGAGATCCGGATCGGCTCGTCGGGTGACCTGCTTCAAAGTTTCGACCGGCGGGAACTCGACACGGTGATCGTCCGCTTGCATGTCGGTCGAAGCGACGGAGAAATTCTTACCGACGAGAAATTCCGCTGGTTCGCAGCGCCAAGCTGGGAGCATCGCGCCGGCGAGCCCCTGCCGCTTGCCACTCTTGCTGAACCTTGCGGTGTGCGTGCGATGGCCGGCCAGCTTCTCGATGCGGCAGGCTTGCCTTGGACAGAAGTTTTCGTCGGCGGCGGCGTTGCTGCAGTCGCTGCAGCCGTCGTGGCGGGGCTCGGCGTAGCAGCATTGGCTCCTCGCATGCTGCCATTGGGCGCAGTGGACGTAGGCCCCAAGCTCGGGCTGCCTGACTTACCACGCTTGCCGGTTCTGCTTCACTCACGGGTCAACGACGGCCGGCCGCGCGATGCGCTTGCCGTGCTTTCAGCCGCCTTCAGGAGCGCGGTGCGAGGCTAGCAACTAGCCGGTCGCATACTCAAAGCGCGGCGAGTTCGAGGGTTTCACAGCGGGGGGCGATTCAGGGCGATCCAACGCTGAACAGACGGCCTTTGCCACTGATGCGCAGCGTAGTCAGCCAACCTTCCCGGCACCGCATCACCATTGAGGACGAGCCGGTTCAGCATTAGAGCAAGGTCGACGTCTGCGATGCACCACTCGCCAAAGAGGTTCGGTGAGTGGTCGGTAAGCAGCACCTCGCAAGCAGAAAACAGTTTTCCTGCGGCCGTACGTGCTGCAGCAGATAGGGGCGCTGCGGGAGCGCCATAAAATACCACCTCAGTGGAGCGCTCCTGCCGGATGGGCATGAGATCGCTTCGCAGCCACGCCTGGACTTGGCGTGCCCGAGCGCGACTGATCGCATCTTTTGGGTATAACAAGGTGCCCGGAAAAACCTCGTCGAGATATTCAGTTATGGCTGACGACTCGGACAAAGCGAAACTGCCGTGAATCAGCGTAGGTATGCGCTGCGTGAGTGAGCTCTGTGCATAACCAGGTTCGAGGTTCGCATTGTTGGCCAGGTCGATGGTGACAAGCTCAAACGACAATCCCTTTTCGTGAAGGGCCACGAAGGCCGACATCGCATATGGACTTGCGAATTGAGCGTCGGCGTAGAGACGCAGATTCGTTGAAGGCAAAGTGGGCTCCTGTTTGCTTACGCAAGGAAAACGATTGTCAACGATCTAGGCGTCGATGTCGACCGGCCGCGCTTGTTCGGCATGACATGCAATAAAGCTACTGTCCCAGCAAGAACGAACCGAAGCGACGAATGGCGAATGGCGATTGGAAAATGGCAACGCCTACGCCAATCGCAGATCCCACAACACATCGAGTACGTGTTGCGTGGAACGCTCAACGTACCCCGCACGATGTGCAATGCCGAGCCGGCGCCACAACGCCGGGCGCAGCGCACGCATGACGATGCGCCCATCGGGTAATGGCGTAGTGGCCTCATGGGGCAACAGCGCTGCGCCGTAACCTGCCGCTACCAGACTCTTGATCGCGTCGTTGTAGTTGAGCTGGATGCGCGGCGCAGGATGGTGCCCCCCGGTCGCGAACCACTCCGCAGTCAGACGCGAGAGACGCGTGGTCGCGTCATTGAGAATGAGAGGTTGGGCAGCGAGCCATTCCGGCGTGACGCGGGCCGGACACCGCCAATGCGCCGGCAAAAAGGCCATCACGGGGTCGCGGCGCCAAGGCTTTATCACGAGTCCAGCCACCGGGGGCTGAGGCAGCGCGATCAGCCCAACATCCAGCGTTCCATCCGCCAATCGGGACAGCGTTTCATGCGAAGTGAGTACTGCAACCTGAATGTCGATAGCGGGATGGTGCTGGCGCAGCACCTCAAGCGCTTGCGGCAACAGGTGCGCGATCACGCCAGTCGACGCACCGAGCCGCGCGCGCCCTTCGAGCCCCTGCACCTGGCGTTGAATATCGTCTAACGCCTGCTCCGCATCGGCCAGCAGTCGACGCGCGCGCTCCACCAGCACCTCCCCTATCGCCGACGGCCTGACATGTCCGCGCTTGCGCGACAGGAGCGGCGCCCCAATGCGGTCTTCGAGTTCAGCGATGTGGAGGCTGACCGTTGGCGGCGCCAGGTGCAATGCACGCGCCGCTTCGACAAATGAGCCACGGTCGGCAATGGCGACCAGAGTGCGCAAACGGTCCAGGCTGATCTCTCGCATATTGGCGTCCAGATTCAGAAAAACTGAATATTCACGTTATGAAATACAACTTTCTCTATTCTAGCGGTCCATGGAACATAGGGGCTCGTTCTCCTTGTCAAAACCCACAGTCACCGGAGTATTCCACGTATGAGCTCTCCCGTTGTTTTCATCGACGGCGACCAAGGCACCACCGGGTTGCAAATCCACGAACGGCTGCGCAACCGGACCGACCTTAGACTGTTCACGCTTGCCGCTGCGGAACGCAAGGATCCGCGGCGTCGCGCAGAAGCCATCAATGCCTGCGACATCGCCATCCTCTGTTTGCCGGATGCTGCCGCGCGCGAGGCAGTGGACGCCATTGTGAATCCTGCCGTCCGGGTCATCGACGCAAGTTCCGCCCACCGCACACAGACGGACTGGACGTACGGCTTTCCGGAAATGACGCAGGGACAGGCTGAGCGCATTGCCAACGCACGTCGGGTCACCAATCCCGGTTGCTATCCGACCGGAGCCATTGGCTTGCTGCGTCCCCTGTTGCAGGCCGGGCTCATACCAGGCGACTACCCTATCAGCATTCATGCGGTGTCGGGCTACTCCGGACGCGGGCGTGCCGGCGTGGAGGAACATGAGGGACAGGGTGCCGTCAACGCGCCTTCATACCAGGTATATGGTCTGGAACTCGCGCACAAGCACACCCCGGAGATCCAGCAGCACGCCGGGCTCGCGCAGCGTCCAATCTTTGTCCCTGCGTTGGGTGCGTTCCGCCAGGGCATCGTGCTGACGGTGCCCTTGGCGTTGCGGCTGCTGGCACCCGACGTGGATGGCGTCACGTTACAGGCATGCCTCGCACGCCACTATGCCGAGGCGGCCCACGTCCATGTCTTGCCGCTGCACGAATCGTGCGCCTTGAAACACCTGGATCCACAAGTGCTGAACGGTACGAACGACATGCGCTTAAGCGTATTTCCCAACATGGAACACGGGCACGTCCTTCTGTCCGCGGTGTTCGATAATCTTGGCAAAGGCGCATCCGGCGCTGCGGTTCAGAACCTGAACCTGATGCTCACGCGGCAATAGTGGCCGAGGTCGGGCTAGCGGTCAACACGCTTCGCTTGCCCGGCCCCCAACACGGCGTGGCGATACAGATGCACCACTCAAATGGGTTCATCGCAACGAGACGACTTCACCGTGCCAGCCGGCGTCGGCCCTGCTCGCGATGACCAGCGCGGCCCCGGGTCCGTCCGCCGCGACGACGCAGCGGCCGTGCTCGTCCCAAAACGCACTCTTGCCTATGGATGACCATCCGCCTGTGTCTGCGCCGTGGTTAGCCATCAGCACGGCGAAGCGGTGCTGTGCCGCATAGCGCCGGAGCAACGCGGTATCCGCAGCGTAACCGTTCGCGGTGAATAGCACGCCCGCCGCGTACAGGATCGCACCCATGGTGGATGCTTGCGCTGCATGCTCTGGATGGCCCGTGTCCGCACAAACGGCGAGCGCGACAGTCTCGCCGTCAACGGAAATCGGCGGCCCGCCCGATCCGGGCGCGAAGGTCGCGTCTTCTCCTGGATGCAGGTATTGCTTCGTGTAGCTGGTGACCTTGCCGTCCGGTGTCAACGTCAGCGCGCCGATCCGCACCCCATCGTCGAAGCGCAAGGGAGCGCCCACGACGGCGGTCAGTCCGCTTCGAGTACATTCGTGACGCAGGGGCGCGAGTCGCGCGTCGTCGTTGTGGATTGCGACTTCGTTCGCAATGGTGCTCTCGTATCCGGTCAGCGAAAGCTCGGGAAAGACGACGAGACGCGCGCGTCTCGCGGCGGCTTCGCATAAAAACGCGAGATGCCGGTCGACGTTCTGCTGTATGTCACCGGCGACGGAAATGGACTGGGCTGCTGCTACGACGAAAGACGCTGACATCGTGGGGATCTCTCAACGGTCAATCAGATAAGACGTCCGGGAATGCGGCTCGGTATCCATCGACCGCCGTCACATTGCCCTGTGCCGCCAAGGCCGCACAAAGTGAGGAACGCAATACCGAATAAGAGCATTGAGATTGTCGACGATCCCGACACCAATGTCGAACAGTCGAACAGTCGAACAAGCGAAACTGGCCGGGATGGGCCGTGCAGGCACGCCGCTCAGCGTCCCAGTCCCGAGAACGAAGGCTGGCGTTTGTCGAGGAACGCCGCTACGCCCTCACGGAAGTCGGTCCCCTGCAATGAAGCCGCGATCTCGCGCTCGGCCTGCGCAACACTTTCACCTAGAGTCTGGCCGAGCGCGCGGTACGACTGTCGCTTGGCCGCTGCCATTGCGCTAGGCGAGCACAGGGCGGCCAATACTGCGGCGCGTTCGAGCACCGTCGGCAGGAAGCGATCGACTTCGAACACGGCGGAAACCAGACCGGCCTGTTCGGCCTCCTGCGCGCCCATTGACCTGCCGCTCATCAGCCACTCGAGCGCACGTGACAGGCCGATCATCCTGGGCAGCATCCAGGCTATGCCGTGTTCGGCGGCCAGCCCGCGCCGCACGAATGCCGGCACCAGCCGCGCTTCGCGGCTGGCGTAGCGGATATCGCAATAGAGTGAGAGCACCAGGCCGACCCCGGCTGCGGCACCGTTCAGGGCGCAGATGATGGGCTTGCCGATCGCCAGCAAATAGCTGTAGCGCTGGCCAAAGTCCTCCCGGGCGGCGACATCGTTGGGCGCGTGAGCCGCCGTACTACTGGCGTGTCGCGGGCTGGACTCCGCCAGCCGCGCGCGCGCCGCCGACAAGTCGGCGCCTGCGCAGAAGGCCTTTCCGGCCCCGGTCAACACGATCACACGGACCTCGCGATCGTCCCGGCAGCGCTCTAGTGCGGTGCGCAGTCCAGCTTCCATCTCAGAGTTCCAGGCGTTGAGCTGGTCCGGCCGGTTGAGGGTAATGACGGCAATCCGGTTCGCCACGTCGCAGAGGATGGTCTCGTTGGTATTGGCATTGGTGTTGGTATTGGGGCTGGCCGCGCTCATGATTTTCTCCCCACGCGTTCAGTCATCAAGCGCAGCGCCTGACGGTGCGCTTCGGTGCTGTGCGCCAGCGCCTGCATGCTGGCGGAGATCGTCTGCAATGGCGTTGCGGGTATGCGGGTGGTTCAGCGTGATGACGGCGATGCCGTCCTCGCGGACAATCTGGACGAAATCTGACATGGCTGGTGTTTTCTCTTGGCAGGGGGCTGGTTCTTGCTTCAGAACGCGCCTTGCTGGCGCAGGGTGTCGATTGCCGCGGCCGACAGTCCGAGAAGCTCGCTCAGTACCGCCTTGTTGTGCTCGCCGAGGTCCGGGTTGGGCCTCAGTGCCAACGGCGGCGACTGGTGAAAGCGCAAGGGGCTGTTGGGCAGGACCACCTCGCCCAACTTGGGATGCATCACATAGTTCAGCATGCCGCGCTCGTGCATATGACGGTCGTGCACGACCTCATCGAGCGTGCGAACCGGCGCGCAGGGAAAGTGATGGGCCTGGCCGGCCGTCATGATCTCGGCGCGCGTGAGGTTGCAGGTCCAGGAGGCAACCAGTTCGTCCACCTCGCTCATCACCGCACAACGCGAGGCGTGCGTCGCGTAGCGCTCCTGTCCACCCAGGTCGGGGCGCCCCATCGCCTGGCACAGCCCCGGCCAGTGGCCTTCGGTGACGCAGATAATGGCGATGTAGCCGTCCTTGGCCGAGTAGGTGTTGTAGGGCGACATTGCGAGCGCCCCGTGCCGGTTTCCGGTGCGCGGATTGCGTTCCGGGTCCTCGTAATACATCGTCAGGTTTGAGGCGAGAGCAGGATACATCGTGTCCTGCATGGCGATCTCGACAATCCTTCCGCGGCCGCTGCGTTCGCGCTCGAACAAGGCCGAGACGATGGCCCCATAGAGGTGGATACCGCCCAGGAAATCGCTGATGGCCGGCCCTGCCTTGAGCGGGGGGCTGTCGGGATAGCCGGTTACGTGCATGGCGCCGCTCATGGCCTGAATGGTCAGGTCCATGGCAAGATGATCGCGATTCGGCCCACTGGTCCCGTAGCCCGAGGCGGACGCGTAGACCAAGCGAGGCTGGATCTCCAGCAGCGGCTCGGCCGCGAGGCCGAGCCGCTCCATCACGCCCGGCATGAAGTTCTCGAGCACCACGTCTGCCTTGGCCACCAGGTCGCGAAAGACGCTGCGGCCTTGCTCGGTCTTGAAGTTGAGCGTGATGCCGCGCTTGTTGGAATTAAGCATGGCCAGGGGCAACAGCGACTCGCGGCGCGCGCGCACCGGCTCGCCATGTGGTGGTTCGATCTTGATTACGTCGGCGCCGGCCATCGCCAGAAGGAAGCCGCAGTAGGGACCCTGATAGATCTGGCCCAGGTCGAGTACGGTCAGGCCGGCAAGGGGAAGCTGGCGAGCCGGAAGTTGCTCGGTCACGCTCTTGGTCAGGTTCGTCGTCATGATATGGCTCTCATTGTTTCTGTATCCCGGCCTGCCGGGCTGCCTGCTCCCAGCGGCTGATTTCCTCAAGCTGGAAGCGCCTCAGTTCGTTGGCATCGCCCACAAACGGCTCGCCGTAGGATTGCCGCACCTTCATCGCGGTTTCGGGCAAGCGGTAGATCGCCTGCAACTGCTTGTCGAGCAGGTCGACGACGGACGCCGGCGTACGAGCCGGAACGAAAGCGCCGGTCCAGTTGACCATGTAGTAGTCCCGGAAGCCCGACTCCTGCAGCGTCGGCACCTTGGGGAAGGCGTCGAAGCGCCGATCGCTGCTCACAGCCAGCAATCGAACCTTGCCGGACTGGAGAAAGGGAACGACGGCGCCGAGGTCGACAAAGGCGAAATCGAGCTGGCCGCCAGCCAGGTCCGACAAAGCTGGCGCCACGCCCTTGTAGGGCACCGGCGTAGCGCGGCCACCGGCAAGTTGAAGGAAGAGTTCGGTGGCGACCTGGTATGAGGCCGCACCAGCGCCATAGTTGAGCGTGCCAGGCTGGGCCCGGCTGCGCGCTACCAGGTCGCCGATCGTTTTCACACCCGAAGAGCCTGGCACCACCACCGCCATCACGCCACGCGTCAGCCGGGCCACCGGTGCGAAGTCCTTCACGGGGTCGTATGGCAAGCGCTTGAAGATGGCAACATTGGTCGCCATCGGTGAATTGCTGGCCAGGAAGATCGTGTGGCCATCGGCGTCCGCGCTGGCCACGGCCATGGATGCGATGAAGCTGTTGGCACCGGGCCGGTTCTCCACCACCACCGGCTTGCCCAGCCGCTCACCGAGCTTCTGCGCGACATAGCGCGCAGTAGTATCGGCGCCGCTGCCGGGCGGGAACGATACGACTAGTCGGATTGGCTTATCAGGGTAGGCGCCCGCGTTGAAGGGCTGCGCCAGCAAGAGCAATGCGACCGCTCCGGCAAGGCGCAGTGAGGTGCGTCTGTTCATCTTGTCTCCACGCTAACTGATCGGGGGCGAGCTCTGTCTCTGGCTCGCGTGGCTGCAGAATAGACAGCCACAGACACGGCACCAATCGGGGTGGGTATATATCAGCCATACCACTGCTGGTATGACCTTGTAACCGTGTTAGTGCGCGGGGAGTACGTTGCTGATCTCGGCGCGCAGCCAAGCGCAGGCCGCGTCGCGGTGGGTGAGGTTGTGCCAGAACATCGAGACATCCGTGGCAGGTGCCTCGAAGGCAAGTTCGGCCACCGCAACGTTATCTGGCAAGGCCAGTCGCCTGGCTGTCCTTGCCGGGATGGCGCAGATCATGTCGGTCTCGCTGACGATCTGCGGCGCCGCCATGAAGCTGGAAATGGTGTACACCACCCGGCGCGAGCCACCTTGCTTGCGGATGGTCCGGTCGATCAGTTCACCGAGCAGGGTGAGGCCGGTTGGCGAGACGTCGAGGTGAGGCAGGTTGCAGAAATCCTTCAGGCTTATCCGTGCATTCGCCCCGGTACGGCGCGGCTTGCGCATCACACAGACAAAGGCCTCGGAGTATAGGAACCGAGTGCGGATCCCGGGTGCGGAGGGAAAGGCCGAGCCGATGCAGAGATCGAGTTCGCCGCTTGCCAACGCATCAACGGCGCCGCTCCGATGCAATGGACTGAACTGTGCCGTGATGGAGGGGGCGGCGCACCGCAGTGCGCTTAGCAAGGAGGGGGCCAGCGAGAGCTGGATATGCTCATTGCAGGCCAGCGAGAAGTGTCGCACGTGGGTGGCGGCATCGAAGGGCGCATTGGCCCCCGCCAACTGGGCCGTGGTTTCCAGCAGTTTTTCCACGATCGGCAGCAACTCCTTGCCGTGCGAGGTCAGCAGCATATGGTTGCCTTCACGCACCAGCAGGGCATCCTGGAAGACGTTGCGCAGGCGATCGAGGGTTCGACTCATAGCCGGCTGCGACACCTCCATCTGGGCCGCCGCGCGCGATACGCTGCGGCCTCGCAACAGGGCGGCAAGCGCGTACAACGTATGGAAGTCAACATTGCCCAGCCGGTCCAGACCGGACATCGGGTTAGCTTTGCCTGCTTTAATTTCGGGCTCCACGCTATCGTAGACAGGGCCACATGATAGTACCTGGCGGCTGGGGGCGATTCTGGTCGCACGAAGCCAGCGCGGCATCTGCGCCATCCTGCTCGGCGACGACCCCGAACAACCCACATCTGGCCATGTTGACCTGCCTGGCGGCTGTGCCTGGATGGTGACACAAACGCAGAGCCTGCACTGGGCCACCTCCAGCAGCCCCGGGGCGCACATTTGACCAATGGGACCTTCCTGGACTATGTTCTATCGTTGGCGAAGAAGAGAGTCGTGGAAGCACTTCAACGAAAACGGGGACCCTACGTCACGACGCTTGCGCCCCGCTATTTGCAACTGCACGGAGGACCGAGGCACCTATGTCAAAGACCACCAAGAAGCAATACCTCAAGGCACTCAACCGGCGCCTGAAGAAGGAATCGGCAGGCAGGTTCGATACGGAGTTTGTGTGCTATCCGGTCGGCTCAAAACCGAAGGACGCGACTGGCGTGACAGCAAGTGCACCCGCCGATGCGCAGGTCCTCGCCGTCATGGATGCTGTCCAGGCTCGGGTGTTTGCCAAGTTCGAGGACTTGGCAAAACACGGATAGGCCGATGTTTCGGCGACGGCAGGCCGCGCGGGCGCGCTACGAGCGCCCGGCGTGGCCCGAAGCGCTCTCGCCGCTGCCGGAACCCGCCGCCCCAGGCACGCCGCTCAGGCCTTGGCGGGACGCCCGGTCTTGATGGCTTCGACTTTTGAGACCGCGCTCAGCAATTGCTTCGGCGAGCTTGCAGCAAGCAGCAGCAATCCGGCGCGCAGGATCTCGCTTTTCTTGATGTGCACGCCCGCGTCGAGGCACCGCTGCTTGAGCTCGGCGAGCTTCGCGTAGTCGGACTTCGGCATCGTGAAGCTGTCACGCAGCACCTTTTCTTTCTTGGCGCCCTGCGCTTTTTTCGGCGCGGCCACATCGGTGCGAGCTTCCACCTTCGATGGTTTGCTCTTCTGGGGTTTCGTCTCGGCCTTCGTTGCGGCCTTGGTCACGGCCTTCTTGCTACCCGAGCCCCTTGGCGTCTTCCCCTTGGGGGCGGCTGCGTTGCTATCGGCTACTGGCGCGCTCGTCGGAAAATGAAAGACCTCTTTCGTCGGCGGCTTGATGATGGGTGAATTCACGGCAATTCTCAGTTCAGAAACAGGCTAAACAGTATATACCGTTTAGCGACGGGCATCAGGCGGCCCCTCAAGCCGCCACCCTCGCCCGTTAGGGGCGCTTCGGTTATTTGCTAGTGGCGTCAACAGGGATCCCGGCGGCGCTGCCGGCCGCGCCGCCTCGCCCGGGCCGGCGCACGGCTCTTACCTTCCCGCTGCTTCCGCCTCCGCAGAAGAACTGGTCGCTGCCATTGGACTCGAGCCCCGACACGCCGACGCCGCCTGGCATCTCGATGCTCTCCAGGACCTTTCCCGTGCGGGGATCGACTTGCCTCAACTCGCTCTGCTCACCTTCCCAGGTGCCGTGCCAGAGCTCTCCTTCGACCCATGTGACCCCGGTGACGAAGCGATTGGACTCGATGGTGCGAAGAATCTCCCCGGTTTGGGGATCGACCTGATGGATCTTGCGCTCCCGGTACTGCCCCACCCAGAGCGTCCCTTCAGCCCATGCAAGTCCCGAGTCGTTGCCGCCGCCGGGGGCCGGAATCGTGGCGACCACGCGGCCGGTCTGCGGATCGATCTTCTGGATGCGATCCTCGGCGATCTGGAACAGGTGCTGGCCGTCGAAGGCCGTTCCTGCGTGTGCGGCGACATCCATCGAGCGCAGCGTCTTCCCGCTCGCCGGATCCAGCGCGATCAGCTTGTCGCCGGTGGCAAACCAGACTTGCCGACCGTCATACGTGACCCCATGCACGTTGTCGACACCCGGAAAGGGACCATACTCGCGAATGATTTCGGCCGCTGATCGTTTCATGTTTCCATCCTCGTCACGTTGTAGTGAATCCGCTGTAGTGAAGTGCAATCCATGAAGCGCATTCTAGTCACCCGGCAGTGGCGCGGGGAGTAACAAGGTCGTCGTGAATCCCTGCACGGGCGGCGTCAGCCAGCGGCGCGCGCGCCCGCGGCCAAACGACTGCACCTTGCCTGTTGCCGCAAGCGCGTCGAGCGCCCGCTGCACGGTGCGCTGGCTGGCGCCAAGGGCCACCGCCAGGGCCGAGCTAGACCATGACTCACCGTCCGCAACGAAGGCGAGCACCGCCGCGTGCGCTTCGTCGACGGGCCTCGCCAGCACGACAACCTCACGGGCGACGCGCGGCACCAGCGCAAACCCCCGCTGGGTCGCGCTCACGCCGGCCAGCGGCCCGAGCACCGAGCGAAGCCGCCCGATTTCAACGCGTAGCCGCGCGCGATGCGACGCATCGGCATGCTTGGCGCGGAATGCCCGCGCAACGAGCGCGTCCCTCGGCACGTCCGCGGGCCACGCTTCGGCCAGCGCGCGTGCGAGCGCGAACAGCACCGGACGCCTTGCCAGCGAGACCACCGTGCCCGCGTCACGCACGGCATGACGGCACGCGTCCACGACAAGCGCCTTGGACGCCAGCAACGCTTCCACCTCATCGAGCAGCAGGAACCGCTCCTCGCCACGCGCAATCAGGCGCGCTGCGGGCGTTTTCAGGACGAGGAATGCGCTCTGGACCTCTGCCGTCAGCGCGGGGATGCCGGCGTGGGGGGGGGGGGGGGGGGGGGGGGGGGGGGGGGGGGGGGGGGGGGGGGGGGGGGGGGGGGGGGGGGGGGGGGGGG